>JBBQFE010000235.1:0-5346 GCA_038321605.1 Mycobacteriales bacterium
GCACCCTGGAGGGACACCGTGAAGCTGAAGGTCGGTGCCGTGATCGGCGGCGCGGTCGGTCTGGCGGGCGCAGTCGCGGCAGCCGGCGTCGTCCACGAGCGTCGTGAGGTCGGCCGCGAGCGGGCCCGGATCGATCCGCACTCGGCGGCCCTGTTCGGAGCTCTGCCGATCGACCGGCAGTCCCGGCTGCTCACCGAGGACGGGATCAGCCTGCACGTGGAGGAGGTCGGGCCGCTGGATGCGCCGATCACGGTCGTGTTCGTGCACGGCTTCACCCTCAACCTCGGGTCGTTCCACTTTCAACGGCTCGCCCTCAGCGAGGCGTTCGGCGCCGAGGTGCGGCTGGTCTTCTACGATCAGCGCTCGCATGGTCGCTCCGACAAATCCCCCAGCGCCGACTGCACGGTCGAGCAGCTGGGACGCGACCTCGCCACCGTCATCGACGCCAGCCTGGCCGGTGCACACAACCCCGGGCCGGTCGTGCTGATCGGGCACTCGATGGGTGGCATGACGGTGATGTCGCTGGCAGACCAACGTCCGGACCTGTTTGCCGCACCAGACCCGGCCGGTGGCAAGCGGGCTGCGGGTGCGCCGATCGGCAGCGTGGCCCTGATCAACACGTCGTCGGGGAACCTGAAGAACGTCACCCTCGGACTGCCCGCCTTCGTCAGCCGGTGGAGTGGTCCGGTGCTGCCCGTGGTGCTGCGCCGGGCCGCGAAGAACGCGCAACTGGTCGAGGGAGTCCGGGCGCTGGGCAAGGATCTGGCCTGGGTGATCACCAAGCGGCTGAGTTTCGCCTCGGACGCGGTCGACCCGGCGGTGGTCGCCTACTGCACCTCGATGATCTCAGCGACCCCGGTCGACGTCGTGTCGGACTTCTACTCGACCCTGATGGCGCACGACGGCACGCTGGGGCTGATGAACCTGATCGATGCGCGGGTGCTGGTGTTCGGTGCCGAGCAGGACGCACTGACCCCGCTGGCCCACGCCGAGACCATCGCCGCGGCGCTGCCCCGATCCGAGCTGATCACCGTTGCCGACGCGGGTCATCTGTTGATGCTGGAGTACCCCGAGGTGGTGAACTCACCGCTGGTCGAACTGGTGGCGGCTGCCCGCGGTGACGCGGGCGGTACGGCCCGGCGACGACTGGGGCGCGCGTCCCGCCGGGCGGCCGGCTGATGCTCGAGCTACCGACTGCGGCGGACACCTTCGAGTTCGGCCGACGGCTGGCGGAACTGCTGCGTGCCGGTGACCTGCTGGTTCTCACCGGTCCGCTGGGCGCGGGCAAGACAGCGCTCACCCAGGGGATCGGGGCGGGCCTCGACGTCCGGGGTGCGGTGGTGTCGCCGACGTTCGTCATCGCCAGGGTGCATCAGGGCGGCCGGCTGCCGCTGGTGCACGTCGACGCCTACCGGCTCGGCTCGCTCGACGAGGTGGACGACATGGATCTCGACGTCGCGGTCGCGGACTCGGTGACCGTGGTGGAGTGGGGCGCCGGCCTGGTCGAGCAACTCTCCGAAGCCCGGCTCGAGCTCACCATCGAGCGATCACCCGACACCGAGGTACGAACGCTCACCCTGGTGCCGGTCGGTGGCGACTGGGCCGCGCGGGTAGCCGGTCTCGGCATACCGGCCTGAGCTCACCGGGCTGGGTTCACACTAGGCTTGATCACTGTGCTGGCTCTCGTGATCGACACCTCGTCCGCGGCGGTGACCGCCGGCATCGTGGACCTCGGATCGGCCTCGGCGCCCACCGGTGCGCCGACCGTGCTCGCCGAACGGGTGACTGTGAACGCCCGGGCTCATGGCGAACGGCTGGCGCCCAACGTCCAGCAGGCGCTGGCCGACGCGGGGTGCACCCCGGTGGAGCTGACCGCGGTGATCGCCGGCCTGGGTCCGGGGCCCTTCACCGGACTGCGGGTGGGGCTGATGACCGCGGCGGCGTTCGGGGATGCGCTGGGCCTGCCCACCTACGGGGTCTGCTCGCTGGACGGGATCGCCGCCGGCCGGGACGCAACGGACCTGCTGGTGACCACTGAGGCCCGTCGCCGGGAGGTGTACTGGGCCCGCTACCAGCATGGCGTGCGCGTTGAAGGACCAGCGGTGGCCAAGCCCGCGCCGCTGGTGGCCGCTCTGACGCTGCCGCATCCGCAGGTCACCGGCGCCGGTGTCGCGCTGTACCCGGAGGCGTTTGCCGGACTCGTCCTCGACGGCGGGCCCGACTATCCCACGGTGGCCGGGCTGGCTGCCCAGGCGCAGCAACGGGTGCTGGCCGGTGCGCCGAGCGAGGTGCTCAGCCCGCTCTACCTCCGCCGTCCGGATGCCGTCGAACCGGGGGCCGGCAAGTCGGTGAGCCAACGATGACCGAGCAACCGGTGCGATCCAAGGTGCGCCTGCGGCCGATGACCGCCGCTGACCTCGACGTACTTCTGCCTTATGAACAGGTCATGTTCGGCACCGAGGCCTGGTCGCGCAACTCCTATATCGAGGAGCTGGCCGACACCGAACTGCGCTGCTACCTGGTTGCCGAGGACGACGGCGGGCTGCTCGGGGATGCGGGTTTGCTGACCATCGGCGAGACCGCCCAGATCCTCACCGTCGGGGTGATCCCGGCTGCCAGGCGCCGCGGGGTCGGCCGGCTGCTGGTCCGCGCACTGGTTGCCGAGGCGCGTCGGCGCGCGGCGGACGAGGTGCTGCTGGAGGTGCGCGAGGACAACGATTCGGCGCGAAAGCTCTATGCGAGCGAGGGATTCACCGTCCTCGGGCTCAGGCGGGGCTACTACGACCACGGCCGGGTGCACGCGGTCACGATGCGGTTGGGACTGTGATGAGCACGGTGAGAAATGCGGCGCAGCCGTTGGTGCTGGGCATCGAAACCTCTTGTGACGAAACGGGAATCGGCATCGTCAGAGGTACCGAACTGTTGGCGGACGCGGTGGCGTCCAGCGTCGCCGAGCATGCCCGGTTCGGTGGCGTGGTTCCCGAGGTCGCCAGTCGGGCGCACCTGCAGGCGATGGTGCCCACGGTGCACCGCGCCTGTGAGCAGGCGGGGATCGCGCTCACCGACGTCGATGCCATCGCCGTCACCGCCGGCCCGGGGCTGGCCGGTGCGCTGCTGGTGGGGGTGGCGGCCGCCAAGGCGTACTCGCTCGCACTGGGCAAGCCGCTGTACGGCGTCAACCACCTGTCGGCGCACGTGGCGGTGGACCTGCTGGAGAACGGCCCGCTCGACGAACCGTGTATCGCACTGCTCGTCTCCGGCGGCCATTCCTCGATCCTGCAGGTGCCCAGGGTCGGCGGCGAGCAGCTCACCGAGCTCGGCGCGACCGTCGACGACGCGGCCGGCGAGGCCTTCGACAAGGTCGCCAGGCTGCTCGGGCTCGGCTTCCCCGGTGGGCCGCTGATCGACCGCTGTGCGCGCGAGGGTGATCCGTCGGCGATCAGGTTTCCGCGCGCGCTGACGGGTGCCGCCGATCCGCCGTTCGCGTTCTCGTTCTCCGGCCTGAAGACCGCGGTGGCGCGCTGGGTGGAGGCACGCCAGCGGGCCGGCGAGACGATCCCGGTCAACGACGTGGCCGCGTCGTTCCAGGAGGCGGTCGTGGACGTGCTGACGGCGAAGGCCATCCGAGCCGCCCGCGAGCAGGGCATCGGGCACCTGCTGATGGGCGGTGGCGTGGCGGCGAACTCCAGGTTGCGGGAGATGGCGGCGCAGCGGTGCGAGCGGGCCGGAATCACGCTGCGGGTGCCCCGTCCGGGCTTGTGCACCGACAACGGCGCGATGGTGGCGGCGCTGGGTGCGCAGCTGGTGGCGCACGGCGCGCGGCCGTCGGCGCTGGACATCCCCGCCGACTCGTCGATGCCGATCATGGAGGTGCTGATGTGACCGCTGTGCGCGTGACCGCTGTGCGCATCACCTGCAGCAGAGTGTGGCAGGAGGCATTGTCGTGCTGACCACCATGTGGGAGGTCAAGGCCGCCGAGGGGTGCCTGGACGAGCTGCTGGACTGGGTCCGGCCCCGGCTGGATCCAACGGCGCAGCTGTACCGCAGTGCCGGTCCCGAGCCGCGGGTGGTGGTCATCGATCCCACCGGGCAGGCGGCCACGACGCTGGCGGAGCTACCGGCGGCCTATGCTGACCGGCCGCCGCATGCCTGGGACTTCGACCGACTCTGAGCCGGGTGCAACGTCCTGGGTTGCCGGAGGCGTCTAAGGAGCGTGGTGGACGTGGCGGACCGGAGCGCTGAGCTCGATGAGCGCTTCACCGCGTTCGTCCGAGCTCAGTCCGACGCGCTGCTGAAGACCGCGTACCTGCTGACCCGCAACGGCCCGGACGCCGAGGAACTGGTTCAGGACAGCCTGGTCTGGCTGTTCCCGCGGTGGGCCCAGGTCGAGGCTGCGAGCTACCAGGTGGCCTACGTCCGCAAGGCGATGGTCAACCGCTTCCTGGCCGGCAAGCGGCGGATGTCGTCCACCGAGGTGCATCTCGACGAGTCCTACGACTCGTTCGCGGTGGCGGCCGAACGCTCCACGCCCGCTCGTGATCAGACCGCGGACTACGACGAGCGCGACCGGATCTGGCAGGAGCTGGGGGTGCTGTCCGAGCGGCAGCGGGCGGCGCTGGTGCTCCGGTTCTTCCACGACCTGCCGGATGCCGAGGTCGCCGATGCATTGGATTGCCGGGTCGGCACGGTTCGCAGCCTGATCAGTCGGGCCCTGACCACGCTGCGCCAGTGCGGCAACTTCGCCGACGACACGTCCGGTTCGTACTACCTGAGGAGAGTGACATGAGCGCCAGACCACTGACCGACGAGCTGAACACGGTGCTGCGTGGCCACGCCCTGCAGGCCCCGGCCCCGGCGGCGACGATCGAGGCCATCCTCGCCCGCACCACCCGGTCCGACGATGCCCTGTCAGCGACAACCCAATCAGCCGGCGTCAGCGCGGGCGAACGGGCTCGGCGGCACCGGTGGCGCCCCTCGCGGACCCTGCTCGGAGTCGCTGCGGCCGCCGTGCTCGTCCTCGCGGCCGGTCTCGGGATCAACGCCGCGCGCTCGCCGAGCAGCACCAGCGCCAGTAGCGGGACGGCCATGTCCGATGCCAAGGCCGCTGCGGGTGCACCGGGCGCGGGGTCCGGTGTTCAGGTGCCCGGTGTTCAGGTGCCGGGTGTTCAGGTGCCGGGTGCCGAGATCCCCGGTACGAGCGGCGTGAGGACCGGAGCCGAGAGCGCGGTCGTGCCGGCCACCTGCGCCACGCCGTCGGAGCGGGCTGTGACGTCATCGCTGGGACGACTCCGGGCGCCCCTGGCGCCGAACCCGCTGCTGCAGGTGGTGCTGACCCAGTGCCTCGAT
>JBBQFE010000236.1:0-5331 GCA_038321605.1 Mycobacteriales bacterium
CCAGCCAGGGCGCCGGCCCGCTGTCCCGGTCCCGCCACGAGATACTCGTGAACGGCTCTGGACAGGAACCACCAGGTCGGCACGGCGAACACCAGCGCCAGCCGGGCTCCGTCCACCGGTGCCATCGACCCGGCGAGCATCAGGGCCATCACGGTGCCGGTCAGTGCGTGCGACACCTCCACATCGCACAGGAGCCGCCTCGCCTGCCTTTGCCGGTGCCAGACAGGTAGCCGGCCGACGTGGAAGAGGGCGACCGCGACCATCAGGGCGGCCAGCGTCCACTCCAGCCAGCCCGGTGCCGTCATCTGCCAGCCCCTCTCCGTTGCGCAGCATGGGAGCGCCGCGGGCGCCGTGTCAACGCCCACCTAAGTGAAGGCTTAGGTGGCCGTTGACACCGAGGCCGGCGAGGGAGCCCAATACACAGCGCGACAACCTCAGGAGGTTCGACAATGCAGGTACCGGCACCCTTCGAGTACGAGCGAGCTACCAGCGTGGACCAGGCCATCGGCCTGCTGGACCGACTGGGCGACAGCGCCCGGCTGGTTGCCGGCGGTCACAGCCTGCTGCCGATGATGAAGTTGCGGCTGGCGAACTTCGAATACCTGATCGACATCAACGACCTGCACGGTGAGCTCGGCTATGTCACCGTCGAGCCGACCCAGATCCGGATCGGGGCGATGACCCGCCACCGCGAGCTGCTGGAGTCCGATGAGCTGCTGGCCGCGTTTCCGATCTTCCGCGATGCCGAGAAGGTGATCGCCGATCCGATCGTCCGCAACCGGGGGACCCTGGGTGGGTCGCTGTGCCAGGCCGACCCGTCGGAGGATCTGTCGGCGGTGTGCACCACCCTCAACGCCAGCTGCGTGATCCGGAGCATGGACGGCGAACGGGTGGTGTCGATGGAGGACTTCCACCGGGGTCCGTACGAGACTGCGGTGGGGGATGCCGAGATGCTGACCGAGGTGCGGTTCCCGTTACGCCCGAACGGTTCCAGCGCGTACGAGAAGGTCGAACGGCGGGCCGGTGACTGGGCAGTCGTCTCGGTCGGTGCCGCTGTCTGGATGGACGGCGGCGTGGTGGCGGATGCCCGCGTCGGCCTCGCCGCGGTCGGGCCGAACACCACCGGCATGCCGGCCATCTCGGCCGCGCTGCGTGGCCAGGCACCGTCTGAGGAGCTCTACGCCCGAGCCGGTGAGCTGGCCGCGGCAGGCTGCAGTCCGGCCACGGACATGCGTGGATCCGAGGAATACAAGAGGCACCTGGCCAACGAGCTCACCCGGCGTGCGCTGCGCCGGGCGGTCGCCCGCATCACCGACGCACACCACTGAGCATTACCACCGGTCCGCACCACTGATCCGCACCACTGATCCGCACCACTGATCCGCACCACTGATCCGCACCACTGATCCGAGGGGTTGCAGCATGCAGGTTTCGATGACCGTCAACGGCGAGGAGTTCACCCGCGAAATCGAGGGGCGGTTGCTGCTCGTGCACTTCCTTCGAGATCACCTCGGACTCACCGGCACCCACTGGGGCTGTGACACCAGCAACTGCGGAACGTGCGTGGTCTGGCTCGACGGCGAACCGGTGAAGTCCTGCACGGTGCTGGCCGCGATGGCCGGTGGGCACGAGGTCCGCACGGTCGAGGGTCTGGAACAGGGTGGCCAGCTCGACCCGATCCAGCAGGGGTTCATGGCCTGTCACGGCCTGCAGTGCGGTTTCTGCACGCCGGGCATGTTGATGACCACCCGGGCGTTGCTGGATCGCGACCCCAATCCCTCCGAGTCCGACATCCGGGAGGCGATCTCCGGCCAGATCTGCCGATGTACCGGCTACGCGACGATCGTCCGCTCCGTCCAGTGGGCGGCGGCCGAGCAGGCAGGCACCCGTACCAGTGTGGTCACCGGGAGCCCGTCATGACCGCCCTCGTCGACCCGCCGGTCACCGAATTCGAGGACAACGACCAGAAGCCGATGGGCCACGGCCGGATGTTGCGCAAGGAGGACCCGCGGTTCATCCGGGGTCGCGGCCATTACGTGGACGACCTTCAGCTCAAGGGAATGCTGCACCTGGCGATTCTGCGGTCACCGATGGCCCACGGCCGGATCGTCAGCGTCGACATCAGCGCCGCATCCGCCCATCCGAAGGTCAAGCTGGTGGTCACCGGTGCGATGCTGGCCGAGCAGGGTCTGGCATGGATGCCGACTCTGTCCAACGACGTCCAGGCGGTGCTCGCCACCGACAAGGTCCGCTTCCAGGGCCAGGAGGTGGCCTTCGTGGTCGCCGAGGACCGATACTCCGCACGGGACGCCCTGGAACTGATCGACGTGGAGTACGAGCAGCTGGAAGCGGTGGTCGACGTCCGGAAGGCGCTCGATCCGTCCGCCCCGATCATCCGCGATGACCTGGACGGCAAGGCCGACAACCACTGCTTCGACTGGCAGACCGGCGACGAGGCGGCGACCGAGGCGGTGTTCGCCTCCGCCGACGTCGTGGTGAGTCAGGACATCGTCTACCCGCGGGTGCATCCGGCGCCGATGGAGACCTGCGGCGCGGTGGCCGACTACGACGGCATCGAGGGCAAGCTCACGCTGTACTCCACCACCCAGGCACCGCACGCCCACCGGACCCTGTATGCGATCGTCGCGGGCCTGCCCGAACACAAGATCCGGATCGTGGCCGGCGACATCGGCGGAGGTTTCGGCAACAAGGTGCCGATCTACCCGGGCTATGTCTGCGCCATCGTCGGATCCCTGCTGACCGGCAAGCCGGTCAAGTGGGTCGAGGACCGGTCAGAGAACCTAATCAGCACCGGGTTCGCGCGCGACTACATCATGCGCGGCGAGATCGCGGCCACGAAGGAGGGAAAGATCCTCGCCATCCGCACGAACGTCCTGGCGGACCACGGCGCGTTCAACGGCACCGCGGCGCCGGTCAAGTATCCGGCGGGATTCTTCGGCGTCTTCACCGGCAGCTACGACATCCAGGCGGCGTTCTGCAAGATGACCGCGGTCTACACCAACAAGGCGCCGGGGGGTGTGGCCTACGCCTGTTCGTTCCGGATCACCGAGGCGGTCTATCTGGTCGAGCGGATCGTGGCCTGCCTGGCCGACGAGCTGAACATGGATCCGGTCGAGCTGCGGATCAAGAACTTCATCCAGCCTGAGCAGTTCCCGTACACCACGAAGACCGGCTGGGTCTACGACTCCGGTGACTACGAACCGACGATGCGCGAGGCGATGCGGATCGCGGGCTATGACGAACTGCGCCGGGAACAGGCGGAGAAGCGTGAGCGTGGCGAGCTGATGGGAATCGGGGTCGCGTTCTTCACCGAGGCCGTCGGTGCCGGTCCGCGCAAGGACATGGACATCCTCGGCCTGGGGATGGCAGACGGTTGCGAGCTGCGGATCCATCCGACCGGCAAGGCCGTCGTGCGGGTGTCCTGCATGAGCCAGGGCCAGGGCCACGAGACGACCTTCGCGCAGATCATCGCCGAAGAGATCGGCATTCCGCCGGCGGACATCCAGGTGGTCAACGGTGACACCGACCAGACCCCGTTCGGGCTCGGTACCTACGGCAGCCGATCCACCCCGGTGTCCGGGGCCGCCGCGGCGCTGGTCGCCCGGAAGGTGCGGGACAAGGCGCAGATCATCGCGTCGGGAATGCTGGAGGTGTCAGTGGTCGACCTGGAATGGGACAAGGGTTCCTTCCGGGTCAAGGGCGATCCGACCAAGTCGGTGACGATCCAGGAGATCGCGATGCGTGCGCACGGTGCCGGCGATCTGCCGCAGGGCGTCGAGGGTGGTCTCGAGGCGCAGATCTGTTACAACCCCGAGAACCTCACCTATCCGCACGGTGCCTACATCTGCGTGGTCGACATCGATCCGGGCACCGCGCAGGTCAAGGTGCGGCGGTTCATCGCGGTGGACGACTGCGGTACCAGGATCAACCCGATGATCATCGAGGGCCAGGTGCACGGCGGGCTGACCGACGGCGTCGGTATGGCGTTGATGGAGATGATCGCCTTCGACGAGGACGGCAACTGCCTCGGTGGCTCGCTGATGGACTACCTGATCCCGACAGCGCTGGAGGTGCCCGACTGGGAAACCGGCTTCACGGTCACGCCGTCGCCGCACCACCCGATCGGGGCGAAGGGGGTCGGGGAGTCGGCGACCGTCGGTTCGCCACCTGCGGTGGTGAACGCGGTCATCGATGCGCTGAAGCCGTTCGGGGTGCGTCATGCCGACATGCCCTTGACGCCGTCACGAGTCTGGGATGCCATGAACGGCAACGCCAAGCCACCGATCTGAACCGGAGCATGCAGTGAGTACAGGAATGTCGAGTCGCCTGCAGGAGCTGACGGACCAGCGGGTTCCGTTCGTCCATGCCACGGTCGTACGTGCGCAGGTGCCTACGTCCGCCCGGCCCGGCGACGACGCCATCGTGCTCGGGGACGGGACGATCGAGGGCTTCGTCGGCGGCCAGTGTGCCGAGAGTTCGGTGCGGACCGCCGCGCTCGGCGCGTTGTCGGACGGTGACAGCGTGCTGCTTCGGGTGCTGCCCTCCTCCGACTCGGGGTTCCCGGACTCGCCCGGGGCGCAGGTGGTGGTCAACCCCTGCCATTCCGGCGGTGCGCTGGAGATCTTTCTGGAGCCGAGATTGCCCGCCCCACTGGTGGAGATAGTCGGTGCCACGCCGGTGGCGACGGCGCTGATGGCCATCGCCGACGTGCTCGGGTACGCCACTGCCCAGTCGCCGCCCGGTGCGGTGCCGGTCGGCGCGGCAGCGGTGATCATCGCCAGCCATGGGCGGGACGAGGCGGTGTCGATCCGCGCCGCCCTGGATGCCGGGGTGGCCTACATCGCGCTGGTGGCCAGCCCCAGGCGAGGAGCGGTGGTGCTGGAGGAGCTCGGGTGCACCGAGTCCGAACGCGGGAGGATCAGCACGCCTGCGGGCCTGGACCTCGGTGCCCGCACCGCGGGAGAGGTCGCGCTGTCGATCCTTGCCGAAGTGGTGGCCTCGGTGCGCCGACCCGGTGACACTGTGCGCCAACCGGCAGCCACCGTGCGCCGACCCGGGGAGACTGTGCGCCAACAGGCGGACGGAGCGACGCCCGCAACGGATTCGAGCGTTGGCGCGCCGACGGTGCAGGTCCTGGCCGGGCCGGCTGCGACTATTCCGCTGATTCTGACCGGCCCGGCGACGGCGATCGATCCGGTCTGTGGCATGACCGTGACGATCATGGAAGACACCCCCCGGTTGGTGGTGGCCGGTGAGACCTTCTGGTTCTGCAACCCCCGCTGCCGCGACACCTACGCGATGACCCCGGGG
>JBBQFE010000237.1:0-5328 GCA_038321605.1 Mycobacteriales bacterium
TGCGGCGCTGATTCCGGCGAGGGCATCACCTCCGGCTCAGCTGGCTGGACGACGCTCACCCTGCCCGCCGGCCGTTACGAACTGGTCTGCAACCTGCCCAACCACTACGCCGACGGCATGCGCAAAGCGTTCGTGGTCACCTAGTGCCCTGCCACCGTCCCCTGGTCGACCGGCCGGCGTCTTTTGCGGGTCAAGTCCACCAACGTGGTATGTGACGCGGTCACCACATGATCCCCAGGCTGCACACCAGTCGGTGAGGGCTGCGGGTGTCAGTACCTCCTCGTGGACCTGGCTTCTTTGGTGGTCTGTCGGGAGACATGGATCATCGTCCTCACCACGTTCGAGGAGGACCACGTTTCGGCGTCGACGAGGCGAGACCGCCCAGAGCGCGTCTGAGCGGTCTCACAGCCAGGCTCACGTCGCCGCCGGATCAGTGAGCTTGGCTGAGATCGAGGATATGCCCGATCGACGCATACGGCTGACGCTGTAGGCGTAGTCGCGCTGCCACGCACTGTCACGAAGTCCGAGGACCGGGATGACGTGGGTGGACAATCCTCATGCCGGCGTCGGTCCGGTCTCGTGGATGGGCGGGCGGACTCGGTCGCGGGCGCAGACCCGGGGCGGGGGCCATGACCACGGTCCCCGCCCCTGGTGCTGGTGGTTGTCTGGATCACAGTCCGCTGGGTGCAACGCTGGCTTTGGCGTGGGCGATGGTCACGACTGTGGAGGTGCCGTCGAGGAGGCTGACCTTGAGCGCGGTGATCTCGATGCCTCTGGTTGTGCGGTGGACGAGGTGGGCTTGGATCTTGGCGACGCCGGGGATGCGCAGGACGCCGTTGGTGGGGATGTGGCGGATTCGGCCGTTGTATCGGATGGTGCCGGTTGAGGTTCCTCGGGTGTTGGTGTGATAGCCGCGGGCGGCCCGGGTGACGTTGGCTTGGGCGGCGACGGAGGTGATCTCGAGGTTGCGGGTAATGGTGACGTGGCCGACCACGGCGCGTTCGTCGGCGGTGGCGGTTCCGTGGTGCACAGCGGCGCGCTGGCTGACCTTCAGGTTCTGCGCGCGGATGGCGCCACCGAGATGCAGGTGGGCGATCTTGCGTGTCTGGAGGCGGCCGTTGGTGCCGATGCAGGACATCACGATGAGGGGGGTTGGGCCGCTCGTGGTGCTGCCGGAGAGGGCCGTCGCTTTGGTGTCGTACGCGGATCCGCTGAACAGTGAGGTGCGTACGCCGCCGTGAATGGTGCTGGAGCTGTGCGCCAGGTAGGCCTTGGTGGTGGTTCCGGTGATGGACAGTTGGGCGGCGTCGATGGTCGCGGATGCTGAGCCCGCGCCGTGGCGGGTTGTGCCGTTGCCGAGGCTGATGCGGGCGACGCCGGGGACCACGGTGTCGTGCCCGCGCGTTGGGACGGGGTAAGCGACTCGGACTGGGCCGGTCTTCACGACGACGCTCCCGATGGTCGCGGTTGCGGCGGCATGGAAGCCGGATCCGTTGTGCCAGCTGTGCGACGTCGACGACACGCCGTTGAGGAACAAGGTGCTACCGATGCTGTCGTGGAGCGTGACTTTGCTGATGGTGTGGCTCGCCCACGACGACACCGAGTGCGTCGTCCGGCTGGTCCAGACGTGGGTCTTGACACCGGACAGGGCCAGGCCGGCGCCGAGGTCCACGGCCGACTCGGCGTTGACCTTGCTCAGCCCAGCCCGGTTGGTGCATCCGATCACCTGGAACGCCGAGCGGTCCGACCCCGCTGGCACATGCCCGCCGTGGACGCGGCTTCCGTAGCCGAACGCGGTCATCGCGTACGCCGTCGGCACGGTGTGGGTGGTGGCGGGGACGGGATTGGCAGCCTGGGCGGGGTCGCCGGACAGTAGGGCTCCGCTGGCGGTGAGGGTGAGGGTGGCGATGAGTGGGACTGTTCGTGTGAGCATGGGGTTGGACCTCCGGGACCGTTCGTTGACTGAGGGTTGTCGGTTGCTACCAGAGAGTTATAGACCATGGCTTACAGGTTAAGCCGCCGAATCAAGGTTAAATCTGGATGAATGACGCAGCGTGCCGGTCATCGCCTTGTCCAGCCGCGCCGCCGCACAAGCCGCCGAGATCGTCTCGGCATCAATCGCCTCAGCTGGCGATGCCGAAGCAGCCCTCACAGCGCTTCGCCTCGCAGCCAACGTGGACGCGGCAGCGACCGTCGCAGCCGAGGAGACAGCTTTCGCGGCAGCCGCAGTTGCTACGGCAGTCGCCACTGCTGCTGCAAAAGCGGCTCTGACCGCGGCAACGGCAGCCGCTGAGTTCGAGCAGGAAGTCGCCAACGCCGCATCCGCTGTGAGACTGATCGCCACCGCGGCGGCGCGAGATCTTGCGGTGCAGACTGATGCCAAAGCTGTTGAAGTCGCCTTCGACGCGCGTAGATCCAGCCGCTTCTGAGCACATGACATGTCGACCTCCTCGCGGCCTGGCCCGATGAACGCGGCTTGTCGCCGGTGGTCCTCGAGGGCGGGATGCGCGCACGTGTCCGTGCGGCCGCGAACGAGCGCCTCGTCCCCGATGCCAGGAGGATCTGAAGCCGGTCATCGTCGTGATCTGAGTCTGCGCGTGCCCGAGGCCCTCCATCACGCAATGAGTTCGGAGCCGCCAGCCAGCAGCCAGGAGGCGGGGGAGGTCGTGCATCCGGACGGACGTGACCGAACGGAGGCGACACCCGGGCAAACCGCCGTACCCACCAGGCACAAACAGCACGAAGCCCACCATCGGCGTCAAAGCACGGCACGCGCCAGCCCATGCCGGACCAACGAAGTAGCGCAGAACGCTTTCGCTTGATCCGGACGGCCGTGATTGTGAGCTGCTCTTTCGGGCACTGCGACCCTCGACAGGCATGATTCGGGCAGTGTTCAGGAGGCCAAGCAAATGTCGGACCAGAGCGACGACCGTAACGATCAGTCTGACGGTCAAGGTCATGGTTTGACCGTCCGCGACTCAGGGGGCGACGGGAGGCCGGTGCTGTTGATCCACGGATGGCCGTTGTCGGGGCAATCGTGGTCGCATCAACTCTCTGCGCTACGGGAGGCCGGCTATCGAACGGTGGTCTATGACCGCCGCGGCTTCGGAAAATCCGATCCCGCGGACAGCTACGACTACGATGCGCTCGCGGGCGACGTCGACAACATCATCAATGACCTCGAACTCGACGACGTGACCCTCGTCGGGTTTTCGATGGGTGGCGGGGAGGTCGCCCGCTACTGTTCGAAATATGGGCAGGAAAAGCTGCACAGTGTGGTGTTCGCGGCCGCAGTGCCGCCGTATCTCCTCAAGACTGATGACAATCCGGACGGCCCACTCGACAGGGACTCCGCCGCCGGTATGCGTCAAGGTCTTGAGGACGATCGCGATGGGTTCTTCGATGACTTCATGCGGCAGTTCTTCACCGCTGGCGACGAGCTCGCGGTAAGCGAGGAGGAGCGTCAGACGGCTGTCGAGATGTGTGGCCAGTCCGACCAAGACGCGGCCTTGAGATGCATGGACGCTTTTGCGACAACCGACTTCCGCGATGACCTGGCAGAGATCACCGTGCCGACATTGGTGATCCACGGCGACAGCGACGGGATCGTTCCATTCGAAGGGTCAGGCAAGCTCACCCACGAACGAATCGACGGCAGCGAGCTCGTCGTGATCGAGGGAGGCCCACACGGCATCAATGCGAGTCATGCGGACCAGTTCAACACCGCTCTGATCGACTTTCTGGCTGGGTGAGCAGCCAAGCACCGTCATCGGCGAGCGTCCATCTCAGGCAGCCAAGTACCCCGGTAGTGGTCCAGAGTCTCAGGGAGCTGCAAAGCTGGGTCTGACCTCATGTCCCATCGGTCCGGCGGTCGCTGGAAGCGGTTGGTGCAGGTCGACACGATCGTCATGCGCGGCGTGCGGTGGGCGCACTCCTCGGGGATGGTCACTTGTCGTTTCCTTTGCGCACCGTGTAGGGAGACACGCACCGTAACCCAGGACTGGCTGGCTCGTTCTTCTGTTTGCAGACTCGCCTTCCTCGATCAAGGCCCCCCACCGCTCGCGTCACTGAACCGCTGGAGGGCCGCCCGTCCCCGCGGTCGAGCGGGTCTTCTACTCTCTCTGAAGGACCAACCATGCTTACCCTCCGCCGCACCGCCCTCGCCGTCGTGGGGGCCGGTTGCCTCGTGGCGTCGCTGGGCCTGCCAGCCCTCGCCCAGGTGCCCGACCTCGGGCCGGTGGTGAGCGACAACCCCGCCAACAACACCCCTCAGGTAGTCAAGAACACCACAGTGCCGCACCCGGCGATCTACGCTCTGAAGAACTCCGGCTCAATGATGTACGCCGGGGGCACCTTCGACACCATCAGCCAGGGCACGTCGACCTACCCGCGCAACAACCTGGTGGCCTGGGACGTCAGCACCAACGTGGTCTCGTCGGCGTTCACCACCGGCACCGACGGTGATGTGTGGGCCATCGAGGCATCCGGCAACTCCCTGTACGTGGGCGGCACCTTCAACAAGGTCAACGGCATCACCCACAACAACATCGTCAAAGTCGACGCCACCACCGGTGTCATCGACACCACGTTCAAGCCCACAATGATCACCGGCGGGGTCACCGAGATCCGGTTGGTCGCCGGTCGGCTGATCGTGGCCGGCAAGTTCCCGGCCCACTTGCTGGCGCTTGACCCGGCCACCGGCGCGGACACCGGCTACATCAACATTCCGATCACCGGGCAGGTCGCCAGCAACTCCGGACCCACCCGGGTCTACCGGTTCGCCGTCAACCCCGCCGCCACCCGGCTGGTCGGAATCGGCAACTTCACCCAGGTGGGCACAGTCGCCCGACAGCGGGCCTTCATGGTCGACCTGGGGGCTACCAGCGCCTCGGTGGACCCCTGGTACTACCAGCCGCTCAACAACGCCTGCGCGGCCACCAAGATCCCCGAGCAGATCCGCGATGTCGACTTCTCCTCCGACGGCACCTTCTTCGTGTTCTTCGCCTCCGGCTACGTCCCCAAGGCTGGTGGGCTCGGGCGTGACATCTGCGACGCCGCCGCCCGGTTCGAGACCAACGGCACCGCCCCCTACAACCCTTCCTGGATCAATTACACCGGCGGGGACACTATGTGGTCGGGTGCGGTCACCGGCAACATCGTCTACGCCCAAGGCCACTTCCGGGCCTTGGACAACCGCCTCGGCACCCAGGGCTGCGACGGCAAGGACCCCAACTGCGTGGTCCGCATTGGCATCGGTGCCATCGACGCGACCACTGGCCTGGCCCTGCCCTGGGACCCCACCAAGACCCGCGCTGTAGGCGGCAAGGA
>JBBQFE010000238.1:0-5291 GCA_038321605.1 Mycobacteriales bacterium
CCGACCGCCCGCAATCCCTGCGCCAGAGCGCCCAGGAGCGGCCCGAGATCGGCACAGCGCGGCCCGTCCAACGCCATCCGCAGAGGGTGCACCCGGGGGTGGCGTTCTTGCACAAGTTCGACGAGACGGGCTGGCAGTCGCTCGGCCGAGATCGGGGTGAAGCGCCTCACGCCAGCGAGGACAGCTTCTGCTGGACCTGCGCCACACTCGGGTTGGTCAGCGCTGAGCCGTCGGAGAACTCGAGCGTCGGGACGGTCTGGTTTCCGCCGTTGACCTCCATGACGCGGACGGCGGCGTTCTCGTCCCGCTCGATGTCGATCTCGGCGTACTCGATACCGGCCTTGCCCAGGCCCTGCTTGAGCCGCGCGCAGTAGCCGCACCAGGAGGTCGTGTACATCGTGAACTGGGCAGTCATGCTTCCTCATCCGTGGTCGGTGACGGTGCCTAGACCGCCGGGGTCCTCAGACACCCACAGGGTTTCAACGAAATCCTGCGGTCGATGTTCCCCATCGCCCACCTCGGACCGTCCGCCGGACCCGCGTTCGTCGATCAGACGTGGTCGTGGTGTGACACTCACCGGCATCGTGCCCTGCAAGGACTGTCGGGCACGGTTGGCAAGATGGCGGTGTGATGACTCCAGCAGGTGGCGGCTCCGGAGCCGGTAGTGCCGAAGAGGTGCTGCTGGGTCTGGATCCCGAGCAGCGGGCGGCCGCGCAGGCAGTGCACGGACCGGTGTGCATCCTTGCCGGCGCCGGTACCGGCAAGACCCGGGCCATCACGCATCGAATCGCCTATGCGGTCCGCTCCGGTGCGGTGCCGGCCGAGACGGTGCTCGCGGTGACCTTCACCGCCAGGGCAGCCGGTGAGTTGCGCACTCGCCTGCGGACCTTGGGCGCGACCGGCGTGCAGGCTCGGACGTTTCACGCGGCAGCGCTGCGCCAGCTGAACTACTTCGCACCACAGATTCTCGGCGGCCCGATGCCGGACGTGGCCGACAACCCGATTCGCTGGATCATCCAGGCCGCGAATCGGCTGCGAATCCGGACCGACCGGGCCGAGTTGCGTGATCTGGCCGGCGAGATCGACTGGGCAAAGTCCTCCCTGATCTCGCCGGAGGGCTACGTGGCGGCGGCGGCGAAGGCGCATCGTGGCATGTCCCTGACACCGGGCAAGGTCGCCGAGATCTACGCCGGCTACGAAGATGCGAAGCGCCGCAACAACGAGATCGATTTTTCGGATCTGCTGCTCATCATGGCGGGCGCGCTGGAGGAGAACGCCCAGGTCGCGCGCCAGGTGCGGGCCCAGTACCGGTACTTCGTGATCGACGAATACCAGGACGTGTCGCCGGTCCAGCAGCGGCTCCTGGATGGCTGGCTCGGCGACCGGGAAGATATTTTCGTCGTGGGTGACGCCAATCAGACGATCTACTCCTTCGCTGGTGCGCGGCCGTCCTACCTGCTCGATTTCGGCGAACGGTTTCCCGAGGCAACGGTGGTCCGCCTGGAGCGCGATTACCGGTCGACCCCGCAGATCGTGGAGCTGGCCAACCGCCTGATCAGTGCGGCCGACCGGGGATCGGCACCGCGGCTGACCCTCATCGGTCAGCGCCCGAACGGGCCGAAGCCGACGTTCGCCGAGTACGACGACGAGGTGGCAGAAGCCGAGGCGGTGGCGTCGACCATCAAGAGATTGCTCGGCGACGGCACCCCGGCGGCGGAGATTGCTGTGCTGTTCCGGATCAATGCCCAGTCCGAGGCCTATGAGAAGGCGCTGTCGGACAAGGGGATCGCCTATGTTCTGCGCGGGGGAGCGAAGTTCTTCGAGCGTCCCGAGGTACGTCAGGCGGTGGTCCTGCTGCGCGGTGCCGCCCGAGCCGATGGCGGCGAGGTGAGCCTCACCGAATCGGTGGCCGAGGTGTTGAGCTCGGTGGGTTGGAACGCCGGGCACCCGCCGCCCGGTGGTGCCGCGCGCGAGCGGTGGGAATCCCTGGCCGCGCTGGTCAACCTTGCTGAGCAGTTGGTCGCCGAGCAACCGGCCGCACGGTTGGACGACTTCAACGCAGACCTCGAGCAGCGCGCAGCAGCACAGCATGCGCCGACCGTGCAGGGTGTGACGCTGGCGTCCCTGCACTCTGCCAAGGGCCTGGAGTGGGATGCGGTCTTTCTGGTCGGGCTGACCGACCAGACCATTCCGATCCAGCATGCGACGACCCCTGAGCAACTCGCCGAGGAGCGCCGGCTGCTCTACGTCGGAGTCACCCGGGCACGGGAGCGGCTGGCGCTGTCCTGGGCACTCGCTCGCAATCCCGGCCAGGCCCGCCGTCGTCGTCCCAGTCGCTTTCTCGACGGGCTCCGACCGGGGGCGGCCACCCGGCCCGCCACCACACCCAAGCGCACCAAGGTGGTGCCGGTGTCCTCGGACGCGGCGGCCTTCGGCAGATTACGTGCCTGGCGGAAGAAGCAGGCCGACGCGCAGGGCGTTCCGGCGTTCGTCGTGTTCTCCGATGCCACTCTCGTCGCCATCGCCGACGCGAACCCGGCCGATCAGCACTCACTGGCAGGCATCGCGGGCGTCGGACCCACCAAACTCGAGCGCTACGCGGCACCCGTCCTCGCTGTGCTCGCAGGCGGCGATCCGGACCCCGTGGTGGTTGGTTAGATCAATCTCCGTAAATCGATTGTGCTCGCTGCGGGCCTTCCGATAGCCTCGCCAGCACACCGATAATTCCAGTCGCGCCCGGACAGCCCGTTCAGCTGACCGAACGCCGAGACCCCCGTGAGGAGGTAGCCGACATGAACACGAACACGACCTACAGCGCAGTCGCGGGAGTCCCGGCTGCCTTCTCTGCTGTCTTCACCAACGCTGTTGTCGGCGTGCCGGCCAGCACGGTTGCACAGCTCAAGCCGGGCACCCACCGCGACGGCAGCGCCGACATGATCGTCGCCGATTCCGGCCGGATCCGTAGTCCTCGAGGGATACCGCTCTGAACAGCTCAGAGCGAAACCTCTCGAGGCCGCGGATTCCCACACCGGGAACCGCGGCCTTTGTCATTCCCGAACCAGTTCCGCCCAACACGAAACCAAGTACCCGATGCCTATCGACCAGCGACCGAACCGACCGACCCGGAACAGCACGAAACCGACGCAGCGAACACGACAACAAGGAGGTGACCCGAGGTGTATGCGACTCCGCTACTAACCCAGCAAGACGAGCAGCTTCGGGTTGCGGCCACACCCCAGGCCGCGATCTCGATCTGCGAACCACTCATCCCCACCGTCGACCCAGCCTTCGGAGCTGACGTCGACGGCCTGCCCTGCCGGGTGCTCGACGCGGACCTCTGGTTCGCCGAGACACCGGCCGAACTCGAGCAGGCAAAGGCTCACTGCGCAGCGTGCCCGGTCCGCACCGGGTGCCTTGCGGGGGCGCTTGACCGCCGTGAGCCCTGGGGCGTGTGGGGCGGCGAGATCTTCGCAGCAGGCGCCGTGATCGCTCGCAAGCGGCCTCGTGGCCGGCCCCGCAAGAACGAAGTCGCAGCGTGACCAACGCCCGCGACCTGATCGACGGCCGCCGGGCCCAGCGCGCGCGAGAACGTGCGCCGGGCCGGTCGGACCGATCGGACCACCAGACTTCAAGGAGAACTCAGATGTATTCGCAATTTGCAGAACTGGCCTACGAGCGACAGCGCGAGCAGCGTGAAGACGCTGCGAACCACAGATTGTGCAACGAGCTGGCCTCGGCCAACCTCTGGCACCGGCTCGCGGACTACGCCGCCCAGCGGTCCGTCCGCTCGCAACGTCGGTTGGACGAACACTCTGCCGCCGAGTACCAGCTCGTCGGCTGAGCCGCACGTCGGCTCGCGATCCACGCCGACATCGCCGGGATATCGAGCCGGGATAGCTGTCCGATCCAATCAGCAGGGTCCGCCGCGACACCATCGTGCGGCGGGCCCTGCTGCGTTGCAGGATCCGCCGGTGGTCCAATGGTGCGGTGCCCAACGACGCGGTGCCCAACGACGCGGTGCCCAACGACGCGGTGTCTGACGTGAGTTGTCAGCTCTGTCACCGGCGGTCTGAGGCGACAGGCGATGGTTCCTTCGTGCTGAGCTGGGCGATGGACGTGATGACGGGCGAGGTCCGCTGGACCTGCCCGGACTGCAGCAGACTCAACGTCCGGGCGATCGAGGCCAAGCTGGAACCCCAGTGGTGGTGAAGGGCTCCACCGCCGGTGCTTCGGTCAGGCCTTGAAACCCGGCTGCCATTCCTCGGCGATCTGCCGGTACGGAGCGGTTGCTCCCAGCTGGCAGAGCACCCCGATCGAGCCGATGGTGACCCGGTGCAGCAGCAGATACTCGGGGGGAAGATTGAGCATCCGGCCGACCCGGGCGGCCTCGCTGCGGGGGTCGCCGATCCGCTGAGCCTGTTGGCGCATCCAGTCGCGGGTGAAGCTGAATTCCGGCTGGGCCAGCGGATCCAGGATCGGGCGCAGGTAACCCACGACCTTCTCGGCGTCGATGGTGACGCCGCGCCGGATGAAGTTCTCAGCCTGCATGGCATCGATGACCGCGTCGACGTCTCCCTCCAGCACCAGCCTGGTGATCCTGCCCAGTGGTTCGGGAGCGCCGTTGGGCAGTCGGGCGACGGCGCCGTAGTCCAGCACGCCCAGCCGGCCGTCATCGAGCAACCGGAAGTTACCGGGATGCGGGTCGGCATGCAGCAGGCCGCACCGTTGTGGCGCGGAGAAGTGCAGCAGGGCCAGCTGCTTGCCGGCCTGGTCACGCTGTTCCTGCGTACCGTCGCTGATGATTCTCGACAGCGGGGTGCCGTCCAGCCATTCACTGACCACCACCCGAGGGGCGCTGGCCACCACATGCGGGACGGCGATGTCGGGGTCCGATTGGTAGGCAGCCGCGAAACTGCGCTGGGCGTCGGCCTCCAGGCTGTAATCCAGTTCCTCGCTCACCCTGGCCTTCAGTTCGGTGAGCAGCGGCTTCACGTCCAGGCCGGGTGAGATCCTGCCGAATAGTTTGGCGAACCTGGACAGCTGGTTGAAATCGGCCATCAGCGCCGGCCCCGCGCCCGGGTACTGGATCTTGACAGCCACCGGGCGGCCGTCGGACCAGATGGCGCGATGCACCTGCCCGATGGATGCTGCTGCGGCCGGATCGTCGTCGAAGGACTGGAAGCGCGTGCGCCATGTTCGACCGAACTGCTCGGTCAGCACGCGGTGCATCACCTCGGCCGGCATCGGCGGTGCTGCCTCCTGCAGCTTCGTCAGTGCGGCCCGGTACGGCG
>JBBQFE010000239.1:0-5290 GCA_038321605.1 Mycobacteriales bacterium
GTGACTCCACCCCTCGACGCAGGCGATCGGCATCGTCCTGGCCTCGGTCGGCAGCGCCTCCAGCTCGGCCAGCGTCAATTCGAATCCGCTGGGCCCCACCGCGGTGAACCGGTACTCGGTCGACTGGGCCTTGGCCTTGACGTTCGCCGCCTGTGCAGTCTTGTTCACCGGCAGCTTCTGCGGTCCGGTGCTGGGTTTGCGCGGCGCCAGCAGGGCGATCGGCTCCAGCACCGGGACCACTTGCCCCGCGGTGGTGAGCACCACCAGGCCGACACCGGTACCTGCGGCGACCAGTACGCCGCGCCGGCTGATGCCGCCGGCGTGCTCGTCCCCGGTCTCGCCCGGAGCCTGCGCGTCCGATGGCATTGGGTCGTCGGTCACGGCGTCCGCGCGCGATTCGGCCGCCTCGGGTCCGGAACTCCGACGCCGCAGCGGGGTCGCCAGTCCTTCGCGGATCGCCGGCAGCTGAACTGCGATGTGCAGTGCCAGCGAGCCGATGATGATCCAGCTGAGCCAGTAGTGCACCTTCACGAAATCCCAGGGCCACGGGTAGAACTGCAGCACGTTGAACAGCCCGGTGATCAGTTGCAGCACCGAGGACGACACCAGTACCGCAATGGACAGCCGCTCCAGCGCGTGGGCCGGTCCCTTGGCCGGCGGCCACGCGAACAGCTTGTGGAACACCGACCAGAGCTTGACCAGGATCAGCGGGATGCAGGCGATACCGGTGATGACGTGCACGCCCTGGGTGAGGCGATAGCCCCAGACCGGCGCACCGGGAATGGGCAGCCAACCCCACGGTGCGTACTGGTAATGGCTCAACAGGCCGGTGATGAAACAGACGGTGAAGGCGATGCCGAGCACCCGACCTACCCGCGCGGTGATCGCGGTGCTCCGCAGTGGCGAGGTGAACTTCGGCCAGAACGGAGGTTGTTCGGTGAGCAGGCGCGGCAGCGGCATGACGTCAGTCTGCGCCCCGGACACCTCGTTTGACCCTTACAGAGGGAGGAACACGGTCTCCGGTTGGCCGATCCGTACCGGTCGACCTGAGAGGGTGGAGCGGTGACCGCCCCGCCGCTCCGTAACCGCGCCCTCTCGGTGGTGGTCGTGCTGCTTGCCGTCCAGGCCCTTCTGCTGGTCGCGATCTGCAATGTGGTCAGGCACGTGCGGCCGGTCATCGCGGTGCAGATTCCCGCGTTCGCGCTGTCGCTGCTGGTGCTGGTGCTGCTCAGTCGGCTGCGCCTGAGCCGACGTGCGATGTCGCTGCTGCTGTTGTCGGGCTGTGCTGTGCTGCAACTGGCTGCGCTGACAGGGCACCCGACGACCAGCGATGACGACTTTCGCTACAGCTGGGACGCGAAGGTGCAGTTGGCCGGGGTGGATCCGTACCGGTACGCACCGCAGGACCCGGCGCTGGCGAGGCTGCGCGAGACGTTCACGTTTCCGGCCGAACAGCCCTGCCTGCACTATCAGGTGCCCGGGGGCTGCACGGTGATCAACCGGCCGTCGGTGCACACCATCTACCCGCCGGTGGCGCAGGTGGCCTTCGATGCGGCCCGACTGCTCTCCTTCGGCGGCCACGGCGGGCACCTGCCGCTGCAGCTGGCAGCGGCACTGGGAGTGCTGGCGACGACCTGGTTGCTGATCCGGCTGGCCCGGCGCCGGGACGGTCCGCTGTGGCCGGTGGGGGTGTGGGCGCTCAGCCCGATCGTGGCCAACGAGGCGACGAGCAACGCCCATATCGAATGGCTGGCGGTGCTGTTCCTGGTGGCCAGCCTGCTGGCGTTGCGGTCGGGCCGCCGTGGCCTCGCGGGGGTGGCGATCGGTGCGGCCATCGCCACCAAGCTGTATCCCGGGCTGATGCTGGTCACCGCGGGTCGGCGTCCGGTGCGGATGGTGGCCAGCGCGACGGCGGTGGTGGCGTTGAGCTACCTGCCGCACGTGCTCGCGGTCGGGCCGAGGGTGATCGGCTACCTGCCGCAGTACCTCAAGGACGAGAGCCACTCCTCCGGCGGCCGTTACCTGGTGGTGCAGTGGGTGGTGGGGCAGCACCTGGCCAGCTACCTGGCACCGGTGCTGCTACTGGGGGGCCTGTTGGCCCTTTGGTGGTGGGGTGATCCCGCTCAACCCGAACGGACGGCGGTCGCCTCGGTCGGTCTCTACGTCCTGATCACGACCCCGAACTATGCCTGGTACGGCCTGATGCTGATTGCGCTGATCGCGGCGAGCGGACGCTGGGAATGGCTGTACCTGGGCTTCGCTCCCGGCCTGCTGTACATGGCCGCCGAAGTGCACTGGGATCCACACGTCGTGTCGGTTTATGCCTACGGAACAGCACTCATCCCGATCGTGCTGGTCAGTACCAGACGGATGCTCGCCACGCCCCGGGTCCGGCCGGGATCGGGCGCCGCAGCCTGAGATTAGGGTCCGTCCAGCCTGCACCGTGGCGCTGGTCGGCAGTGCGCGCGTCACCGTCGCCGGTAGGGGCGGTGAGCAGCACCGTGACCGCGGCGATCTCTTCAGGCGTCGGGTTGCCCTTGACGATCCGCAGCACCGGTGCCGCGGCAACCTGCGCCGCAGCCGTCGCCTGCTCGGCAGTCGACTGCTCGGCGGTTGAGTCCTCGGCGGCTGCGGGATCGGCTGCGCTCGCCTCGCTCACAGCGGAATGTTTCCGTGCTTCTTCGGCGGCATGGTCTGGCGTTTGGTCCTGAGCATGCGCAGCGACTTCACCACGAAGGTGCGGGTGTGGGCGGGCGGGATGACGGTGTCGATGTAGCCGCGTTCGGCGGCCACGTACGGGTTCACCAGGGTGTCCTCGTACTCGGAGACGAGCTCTGCGCGGCGGGCCTCGACATCGCCGCCGGCGTCCGCGGTCTTCTTCAGTTCCTTGCGATGCAGGATGTTGGCAGCACCCTGGGCACCCATCACCGCGATCTGCGCGGTCGGCCATGCCACATTGATGTCCGCGCCGAGGTGCTTGGAGCCCATCACGTCGTACGCGCCGCCGAAGGCCTTTCGGGTGATGACGGTGATCTTCGGAACGGTCGCCTCGGCGTAGGCATAGATGAGTTTGGCGCCGCGCCGGATGATGCCCTGCCACTCCTGGTCGGTGCCGGGCAGGAAGCCCGGCACGTCCACCAGGGTCAGCACCGGCAGGTTGAACGCGTCGCAGGTGCGCACGAAGCGGGCGGCCTTCTCTGAGGCGTCGATGTCCAGGCAGCCGGCGAACTGCATCGGCTGGTTACCGACGATGCCGATCGGCTGTCCCTCGATCCGGGCGAAACCACAGATGATGTTCGGCGCGAACAGGGCGTGCACCTCGAGGAACTCCTCATCGTCGACGAGGTGCTCGATGACCGTGTGCATGTCGTACGGCTGGTTGGCCGAGTCGGGGATGAAGGTGTCCAGGAAGCGATCCTCGTCGGAGACCTCGAGGTCGTGCGGCGAGTCGAACATCGGCGCCGGATCGAGGTTGTTGCTGGGCAGGTAGGACAGCAGCGCCTTCACGTAGTCGATGGCGTCCTGCTCGTCTGCACCGAGGTAGTGGGCGTTGCCCGATTTCTCGTTGTGCACCCGGGCGCCCCCGAGGTCCTCCATCGACACGTCCTCGCCGGTGACCGTCTTGATCACATCGGGTCCGGTGATGAACATCTGCGAGGTCTTGTCGACCATCACCACGAAGTCGGTCAGCGCGGGGGAGTAGACGTGCCCGCCGGCAGCGGCGCCCATGATCAGCGAGATCTGCGGGATCACGCCCGAGGCCTGGACGTTGTTGTAGAAGATCTCGCCGTACAACCCGAGCGAGACGACACCTTCCTGGATGCGGGCGCCACCGCCCTCGTTGATGCCGATCAGCGGGCAGCCGGTCTTCAGCGCGAACTGCTGGACCTTGACGATCTTCTCGCCGTAGACCTGCCCGAGGGCGCCACCGAAGATGGTCACGTCCTGGCTGAAGACGCAGACCGGGCGGCCGTCGACAGTGCCGTAGCCGGTGACGACACCGTCACCGAAGGGCCGGTTCTTCTCCATGCCGAACATGGTCGAGCGGTGCCGGGCCAGCTCGTCGAACTCCACGAACGAACCCTCGTCCAGCAGCATCGCCACGCGCTCCCGCGCGGTCTTCTTGCCCTTGGCGTGCTGCTTCTCCACAGCTCGCGCCGACCCGGCGTGCACGGCCTCGTCGAAACGGCGTTCGAGCTCGGCCAGCTTGCCGGCGGTGGTGTGCGGATCAGGTGCAGTGGGCTCGTGAACGGTCTCAGCACTCATGAGGCGTGAGCCTAGCCCGAGCCGGGGAAAGCAGTACCCGGAAGGTGACAGACCTCGCGGCCGTCCGGTGGCTGTCCGGGTGGGTCAGAATGGGGTTCATGACCTCTGATCCGCGCACCCCGATCGATCCTGCCGCCGTCAACCAGGCACTGGCGGGCAGCTGGCGGGTCGAGGCGGTGTCGGTGACCGAATCCACCAACGCCGACCTGCTCGCAGCGGCAGCCGGCGGAGCGCCGGCGGGGCTGGTCCGGGTGGCGGAGTTCCAGAGCATCGGACGGGGCCGGCTCGACCGCAGCTGGACCTCACCTCCGGGGGCGGGCCTGACCTTCTCGATGCTGCTGCGCCCCTCGGTGCCGCTGTCGAGCTGGGGCTGGCTGCCACTGTTGGCGGGGGTGGCGCTGGTGGACGCGGTCCGCGCCCTGGGGCTGACGGCGGACCTGAAGTGGCCGAACGATCTGCTGGTCGGCGCGGGTCAGGTCAAGGCGGCCGGCATCCTGTCCCAGGTCGCCGACGGTGCCGCGGTGATCGGTGTCGGCCTGAATGTGTCGACCACACTTGAGGAGCTACCCGTGCCCACCGCCACGTCGCTGCTGTTGCAGGCTCCGCAGGCGCAGCTGGATCGCGGCGCGTTGCTGGTCGACTTCTTGACCCTGTTCGCCGCCGGCTACCACGACTGGCAGTCGCCGGGCGGCGACCTTGCCGAGCGGTACCGGCAGCGCTGCGTGACGATCGGTCAACGGGTGAACGTGCAGCTCGCGGACCGGATGCTGACCGGCACCGCGGTCGGCGTCGACGACGAGGGCCGGTTGCTGGTGGCAGCGGAGCCGGCAGCGGAACCCGGGGCGGCGCCAGAAGCGGTCGCTGCCGGCGATGTCACCCATGTGCGGCCGGGTGCCGCTAATCTCTGAGCAGCATCACACCCGCTGCCGCTCCTGCCCGGGACGGCCGCAGAGCCGAGGAGCAGTCTGGTGGCCTATCCCGAGAAGTTGCTCGCCCAGGACGAAGAGGTCGTCGAGCACCTGCA
>JBBQFE010000240.1:0-5280 GCA_038321605.1 Mycobacteriales bacterium
CAGGGCGGCGAGCTCGCGCAGCAGTCGCTCCTGCTCCTCGTCCAGCTTGGTCGGGGTCCGCACCTCGAGGTGCACATGCAGGTCACCCCGGGCGCTGGACCGCAGGCGGGGCACGCCGCGGCCGCGCATGGTGATCACCGCACCGGACTGGGTACCGGGACGGATCTCGACCTTCTCCTGGGAATCAAGCGTGGGCAGATCGATTTCGGTGCCGAGCGCTGCCGCGGTCTTCGGCACCGCGATCGTGCAGTGCAGATCCGCGCCCTCTCGGGTGAACACGTCATGCGGGTGTTCGGTGACCTCGATGTACAGGTCCCCGGCCGGTCCGCCGCCGGGGCCGACCTCGCCCTGGCCGGACATCCGGATGCGCATGCCGTCCTCGATGCCCCCCGGGACGTCCACCGCAATGGTGCGGCGCGCACGTACCCGGCCCTCGCCCGAGCAGTTCGGGCACGGCGACGGAATCTGCTGACCGGTACCACCGCAGGTCGGGCAGGGACGGCTGGTCATCACCGGGCCGAGCAGGGACCGCTGCATCGACTGGATCTCGCCGTGCCCGGCACAGGTGTCGCAGGTGCGCGGCGAGGTGCCGGGAGAGCATCCGTCGCCGTGGCAGGTCTGGCAGGTGACCGCCGTCTCCACCGCGATGTCCTTCTTCACGCCGAAGGCCATCTCGTTCAGGGTCAGTTCCAGGCGCAGCAATGCGTCGGCACCCTGCCGCACGCGGCTGCGCGGACCACGCGCACCACCGGCGCCGGCACCGAAGAAGGTCTCGAAGATGTCGCCGAAGCCGCCGCCGAAACCGGAGAACGGGCTACCTGCGCCACCGCCTCCGCCACCGGGGGCCAGCGGATCACCACCGAGATCGACGATCCGGCGCTTCTCCGGGTCCGAGAGCACCTCGTACGCGGCGGTGATGTCCTTGAAACGGTCCTGCGAGGCAGGGTCCGGGTTCACATCCGGGTGGAGTTCACGAGCCAGCTTGCGGTAGGCGCGCTTGATCTCTTCTGCGGTTGCGTCCCGCCCGACCCCGAGCAGCGCGTAGTAGTCGCGGACTGGGCTTGACACCAGCGAACCTCACTCAATCAACGTCGGCAATGACTCGTTTCGAGCTGGCACTCAGAACAGTCGAGTGCCAACAACTGAGTGTACGGACTCACGCGTAACTTTCTTCCGGGCAACCCCCGGCTCCGGGCGCCGTCGGGGCGCCGGACGCGGCTCGGCGGCGACCGGCAGCAAGTGCCTGGGCGGCGACTGCGGCCAGGCTCACCACGATCACCGCCAGCGCATAGATCAGGGCGGTGTCGCGCAAGCCGATGTGCGTCGAGGCGAAACCCGCCGCCACTGCCGGCGCGCTGAAGGCCAGGTAGCTGATGGTCAGCACCGCGGCCAGTGTCGCGGCCCTATCGTCGGCCGCCACCTTGGTGGCGACGCTGCGGAACCCGCCGAGGAACGAAGCGCCGAAGCCGAAGCCGGCGACGACCGTACCGACGAAGAAGGTGGCTGTCTGGGCGGTGTCGATGGCCACCACGGTGACCGCCAGGCCGGCGGCCAGGGTGCCGGCACCGAGGGTCATGGCGCGGGCCGGCGAGGTGGCACGCAACAGGATCGACGCGACCGCGCCGGTACCCGCCATCGCCGCCACCACGGCCCCGCCGATCAGGTGGCTGTGCAGCCCGAAAACGGAACCCGCCACCGAACCGCCGAGGGAGAGATAGAGGCCGCCTACGGACCAGCTCGCGATGAACACCGGCAGCGCCGCGTAGAAATCAGCCCGCACCTCGTGGTGCACCCGGATCTGGGGCCGCAGTGAGGCCCAGCCGCCCGGTTGGCGAATCGCGGTTTCGGGGATGAACACAACGCCGACGAGGCACGCCACTACCAGTCCGATGAGCACCACGAAGACGACGGTGGTGGGCGCCGGGGCGAACTGGACCAGTACGCCGGCTCCGAGCGCCCCGAACGCCAGTCCGACGCCCGGTGCGGCGCTGTTGATCAGGGTGCCCAACTGCGATCCCGGTGCCTGGCTGTCGACCAGCGTCGCGCCGAGCGCCCCCATGGCCGCCCCGGTTGCCGCACCCTGGATGGCCCGCGCGAGCAGCAGCCAGGTGACGCTGGTCGCGGGCAGGAACAGCACCAGGCTGATCAGCTCCACCGCCAGCGCCCCGATCAACACCGGGCGGCGGCCGATGAAGTCAGACAGCGACCCGACCGTCAACAGCGCGACCAGGAGCGCGAGCGCATAGATCGCGAAGATCGCGGTCAAGGTGGTCGCAGAGAACCCGATGCGCTGTTGATAGACGACGTACAGCGGAGAGGGCGCACCCGAGGCGGCCATCACGATCACCAGGGCGAAGCCGGTCAGCCAGAACGTGTTCACGCGGGACAGGGGGCGCATGTCGGTTTGAAACCCAAACGGATTCGGGGTTATTCCCTCAGTTCTCGGCGAGCATGTCCCCGACGTAGCGCGCCACTGCCGCGACCCGGGCCATGGTGTGCGCGTAGTCCATCCGCCGCGGGCCGAGCACGCCGACGCCGCCGAGCGAGATACCGCTCGAGCCGTAACCCACCGACACCACCGACGCGGTCTGCAGACCCTCGTGGTTGTTCTCGTTGCCGATCCGTACGAGCACCTGGCCGGCTGCAGTCGTCTGCTGGTCGAGCAACCGGAGCAGCACGACCTGCTCCTCCAGGGCCTCGAGTACCGGCCGGATCGCCGGAAAGTCGAGGGTGTGCTCGGTCAGGTTGGCTGAACCTGCCAGCACCACCCGATCGGAGGGATGTTCGACCAGCGCCTCCAGCAGCACCGAGGTCAGCGTCGCGACGAGCCCGCTGAGGTGACCGGGCACTGATTCGGGCAGGTCGGCAACGATGCCAGGAGCATCGGCCAGCCGCTGACCCATCAGCTTGACGTTCAGCGTGCTGCGCAGTTCGGCCACGTCCAGGGCCTCGACCGGCGCGGGTAGTTCCGCGATCCGCTGCTCCACCCGTCCGGTGTCGGTGATCAGCACAAGCATCAACCGGGTCGGCGACAGCAACACCGTCTCGAGGTGGCGCACCCGTGACCGGGACAGCGACGGGTACTGCACGACCGCGACGTTGCGGGTCAGCTGGGCAAGCGCGCGGACCGCATTGTGCAGCACCCCGTCCAGATCGACGGCGTTGTCGAGGAACTTCTCGATCGCCCGACGCTCCGCTGCCGACAGCGGCTTCAGCGAGGTCAGCCGGTCGACGAACAGGCGGTAGCCGGCGTCGGTGGGTACCCGGCCCGCGGACGTGTGCGGCTGGTGGATCAGCCCTTCGTCCTCCAGTGCGGCCATGTCGTTGCGGATGGTCGCAGGCGACACGCCCAGGTTGTGGCGGTCCACGATGGCCTTGCTGCCCACGGGTTCGTTGGTGGTGATGAAATCCTCGACGATTGCGCGTAGGACCTCGAGCTTGCGCTCCTCGACGTTCATCGATCACCTCCCGGTAGGCCGGACCCCAGCCTAGTTGTACCCACCGCGATACGACGATTGCCGTGCGCGGCGGCCGGCACACGGTATGTTCGGGACGGGTAAATGCTCGGCGCGTCGATGTGGTCTGGAGTCCGGCAGGTGATCTTCAAATCGGTTCGGGAGGGAAAGCCCTACCCGGACCACGGGTTCTCCTCGCGGGACTGGGCCAACGTGCCCCCCAGATCGGTGCGGCTCGATCAGCTGACGACCATCAAGCGCGAGTTGGCCCTGGACAAGCTGCTGGACGAGGATTCGACCTTCTACGGCGACCTCTTTCCGCATGCGGTGCAGTGGGACGGCGAGCTGTATCTCGAGGACGGCCTGCACCGCGCGGTCCGCGCTGCGCTGCAGCAGCGACACACCCTGCATGTGAGGGTCCTGGACCTGGACGAACTGCGGCCGAAGAAGCCGGCGGCGCACCGCACCAGCTGACCGGTCCCACCGGCTCAGACCACGTCCAGCAGGTCCCGGACCACCGCGTCGGCGAGCAGTCGGCCGCGCTGGGTGAGCACCAACCGACCTCGGCCGAGACCGATCCGGTCGGCCAGGCCCCAGGTGACGCACTGCTCGGCGTGCCGGGTGGCGGCCGGTGGCAGCCCGGTCAGGTCGAGACCTTCGCGCATCCGCACCTCCAGCATCAGCCGTTCGGTGAGCTGGGCCCGGGTCGAGAGCGTCTCACGTCCGGCAGCGGGGCTGCGGCCGGCATCGAGGGCCGCTGCATACCGCGTCGGGTGCTTGACGTTCCACCAGCGGACGCCACCGACGTGGCTGTGCGCACCCGGGCCGGCCCCCCACCAGTTCGCGCCGGTCCAGTACAGCCGGTTGTGGCGCGACTCCGCCGCCGGGGTACGTGCCCAGTTGGACACCTCGTACCAGTGCAGGCCCTGGGCCTGCAGCGACTCATCCGCCTGGACGTACCGGTCGGCCAGCACGTCGTCGTCGGGGCTGGGCACCGACCCGCTGTGTACCTTGCGGGCGAGCGCCGTACCTTCCTCGACGATCAGGGCGTAGGCGCTGATGTGATCCGGGCCGGCCGCGACCGCCGTGTCGAGTGACAGCTGCCAGTCCGCGTCGGTCTCGCCCGGCGTGCCGTAGATCAGGTCGAGGTTCACGTGCTCGAAGCCGGCCGCCCTCGCCTCGGCGACCGCCTCCAGCGCACGGGCCGGCCGGTGGGTGCGGTCCAGCACCGCCAGGACGTGCGGAACCGCCGACTGCATTCCCAGCGAGATGCGGGTGAATCCGGCCTCCCGCAACCTGCTCAGGTACGCGGGGGTCACCGATTCCGGATTCGCCTCCGTCGTCACCTCTGCATCCGGCGCGAGACCGAATTCCTCGTCTATCTCCCGCAGGATCAGCCCGAGGTGCTCGGCGGGCAGCAACGTGGGGGTGCCCCCGCCGAAGAAGACCGTGGACACCGGCGGCGCACTGGCGGGCAGTACATCGCGGGCCAGCCTGATCTCGCTGAGCACGGTGTCGGCGTAGGAGCCCTGGCTGACCCCGTTGCCGAGTTCCTGGGCGGTGTAGGTGTTGAAGTCGCAGTAGCCGCAGCGGCTGGCACAGAACGGCACGTGCAGGTAGATCCCGAACGGCCGCCGGCCCAGGGCTGCCCGCGCCCCGGCCGGCAGTGATCCGTCCGTCGGCGCCGGGTCGCCAGTGAGGAGGGCGGCGGGCACCGCTCCAGTGTGCGGTAGCGCGCGCCGCCCCCGATACCGTCGAAGCATGGAACTGGTCTTCGTGCGCCATGCGCTGCCGGTGCGCATCGACGCCGCCGAAGGGCCGGCCG
>JBBQFE010000241.1:0-5277 GCA_038321605.1 Mycobacteriales bacterium
GAGATGGCGCCGTCGGCACCCACGGTGTTCACCCTCGGCGGCAGCGGGACCGTGGGCTCGATACGTGGCGGCCGCTGGCGCCACGGCACCACGACCGGCGCCGAGCTGGGCATGATCTGCCGGCCGGCGTGCGCCGGTGCAGCAGCACCCAGCACCAGCGACGCCGCGGTGAGCGCCGCCGCGTACGGTCCCCTGCGTCCCATGCCACCAGGACGCCGGTACGGGCCGCCGCGTTCGGGTCCTAGCGCTGCGGACGCTGCAGGCGGGCGACCTCCCGCACCATCAGGGCCGCCCCCCGTACCGGATCACTGGGCGCTGGTTGCTGGAATGAGCGCCGTCAGAGGGACCAGAACGCCCCAGTGATCCACGGTTGGCGGCGAATGCTACCGGGCGGTCGGGTGGGCAGCTGCGACGTTCGGGTCAGTGCTGCGGGCGCTGCAGCCGGGCGACGAACTTGTAGCGGTCGCCGCGGTACATCGACTTGGCGAACTCCACCGGCTCGCCGTTCTCGTCGAGGCTGTGCCGCGAGAGCAGCAGCAGCGGCAGGCCTACGTCAGTGCCGAGCAGCTCGGCCTCCCGGGGCGGGCACGGCGCCGTCTCGATGGTCTCGATGGCCTCGGCCATGGTGACGCCGTACTCGGCCTGCAGCGCCGAGTAGAGCGACGGCGCCCGCTCGAAGCTCTTGCGCAGTCCGGGGAAGCGCTTGGCCGACAGGTGGGTGGCCTCGATCGCCATCGGCTCTCCGTCGGCGGTGCGCAGCCGCTCGATACGCAGCACCCGGGCGCCGACCTTGATCCGCAGCCGGTCGGCGAGCTCCTCGTCGGCGGGCACGTAGGTGATCTCGAGCACTCGCGACCCCGGCTCGAGGCCTTGGGCGCGGACGCTCTCGGTGAAGCCGGTCATCTCCAACGCCATCGCCAGCTTGGGTTGGGCGATAAATGTGCCCTTGCCCTGGATGCGGGTCAGCCGACCCTCGATGACCAGCTCCTGCAGGGCCTGCCGGACGGTGGTGCGCGAGGTGTCGAAGGTGAGCGCGAGGGTGCGCTCCGGCGGGACCGGGCTGCCCGGGGGGAGCTGTTCGGTCATCGCGATGAGGGCGCGCTTGAGCACGTAGTACTTCGGCACCCGGCCGCTTGCCGGGCTGCCGTGGTCGGGCGATGAGGCGGCGAGAAGAGCGGTCACGGCACCTGGCTCCATCAGTCGTACGGGGACGTCCCCGGCGGATGTGATCGTGCCACGAGAGCGGTCCCGAGGGAACGGAACAGCGCCCGAGGACGGCCCTCTTTGAGACGTAACGTAACTGGTACACAGGAGCCTTGACACTCACATTGGTCTATGCCAGTGTCCCAATTGGTCTAAACCAATCGGCACATGGCACCCGGGCGAAGCGCAAACGGGACCGGCCGGAAAGCTCCCGAGGAGGAGTTGGCGTGAAAGCTCGATACGTAGCATCCGTCGGCATCGCGGTCGCCCTGACCGCGTCCGCATGTGGAAGCAGCTCCAGCTCGACCAGCGCCAGCGGCACCTCGAGCGCGGCGGCCACCTCAACAGCTGCGGCGGCGGCGACCACTGCCGCTGCCGCCGCCACGTCTGCGGCCGGTGGCGCCGCCACCTCCGCCGCGGGTGCCCCCTCGGCGGCAGCAACGTCCGGAGGCGCGGCCGCCAGCGGCGCCAAGTGCGCCAACGGCAAGCTGACCGTCTGGCTGATGAGCGACGCCCAGACCGGCTGGGCCAACGCGGTGGCCTCGGCCAACGCGTCCTTCGGGACCGCGGTCCCAGGTTGCACGGCTGACGTGCAGTACCAGTCGTGGGGCACCTACCAGGACAAGCTGACGGCGGCCATCAGCGGCGGCCAGGCGCCCGACGTGGTGGAGTTCGGCAACAGCCAGACCACCAAGTGGATCGCCGGCAACGCGCTGAGCGACGCGACCACCGAGAAAGCATCGTTCGACAACTCGGCCACATGGCTCAGCGGTCTCACCACCTCCTGCGTCTACCAGGGCAAGACCTGGTGCGTGCCCTACTACGCAGGCACCCGCGTCGTCATCTACCGCAAGGACATGTTCGCAAAGGCGGGCATCACCGCGGCGCCGACCACCTACCACGAGCTGACCGCCGACCTCGCCAAGCTCAAGTCGACCTACGCGAGCACCGCCGGCTTCTCCGCGTTCTACGTGCCCGGCAAGTACTGGTACTTCGGTACGGCCTTCGCGGCAGACGCCGACCCGAGCTTCCAGATCGCGACCGCCAGCGGCGACAAGTGGGCGGCCAACTACGCCGCCCAGGCCGCCGCGCTCACCAAGTGGCAGACCCTGGTCAAGACGTACTCCAAGGCTGACCCCAACGGTGACGAGGCCAAGCAGGACGCCTCGATGGCTGCCGGCAACATCGCGATGATCTATGGCAACGGCTGGGAGGAAGGCGTCGTCTCCGGACCCAAGAAGAGCGGTGGCAACCCCGCCCTGGCCAGCGAGCTCGGCGTGTTCCCGATGCCCAGCGCAGCCAAGCCCGACTCGACGGACGTGATGCCGTCCTTCGTCGGCGGCTCGGACCTCGCGGTTCCGTCCAAGAGCGCCAACCAGGCGGCCGCCTGGCAGTGGATCAAGGCCTACACCAGCACCACCGCCATGGGTCTGATCGCCAAGGCGGGCGCGATCCCGAACAACACCGCACAGATCGCGCTGGCCAAGGCGGACCCAGCGGTCAAGACCGCCGCGACCCGCACCTGGTTCGTGCCTATTGCGCCGAACTGGAGCAATGTGGAGAGCGGCGGCGTCCTGCAGGACCTGTTCTCCAAGATCGCCAACGGTACGGCGCCGGCGACCGCCGCGGCGGCTGCTGACTCCGCCATCGCGACCACGTTGAACGCCTCCCAGTAAGCGCCCGCACCAGAACCCGTACCACGGAAGGAGCTCGATGGCCGTCGAGACGCAGGCCCCCCGGCCCGCCGGTCGCCGGCCATCGGCTCCCCCCTCCGGCTCGGCCGGCGGCACGTCACCACGCCGCCGGCTGCGCCGGGCCAGCGTTCCCTACCTGCGCCTCCTGCCGACGGTCGTCGTCGTGGCCGCCGTCCTCGGTTACCCGCTGTGGAAGCTGTTCGACATCAGCTTCCGGCACTACGGCTTCGCCCAGATCGTCGGCGGCAAGGCGGCCCCGCACAACGGGCTCGCCAACTACCGCGCAATCTTCGACGACAACTTCTTCTGGACCGTCCTGGTCCGCACGGTCGTCTGGACCGCCGTCGTGGTGGTCGCCACCGTGCTGATCGGCCTGGGGCTCGCACTGCTCATGGAGCGGACCAGCCGGTGGGCGCGGCTGCTGCTCACCTTCGTCCTCATCGCCGCCTGGTCGATGCCGCGGGTCGTCGCGACCGAGATGTGGAAGTGGATGACCGACTACCAGTTCGGTGTCCTCAACTACACGCTGGACAAGATCGGCTTCCACCAGTTCGCGAGCTACAACTGGTTCGTGCCGTCGCGCCCGATGCCCGGCCTCATCCTGGTCGGCATCGTGGTCGTCTGGGGGGCGCTGCCGTTCATGGTGATCACGCTGTACGCGTCGCTGACCCAGGTGCCCAAGGAGCTGGTCGAGGCCGCCACGTGTGACGGCGCCGGCCCGACGACGGTGTTCCGCATGGTCACCATCCCGATCCTGCGACCGGTGCTGGTCATCGTCACCAGCCTGTCGATCATCTGGGACTTCGGCGTCTTCGACCAGATCTACATCATGGGCGACAACGTGCCCGACAAGGCGTTCTGGCTGATGGGCGTCTACGCCTACTCCGACGCGTTCCGGCAAGGTTTCTTCGGTCTGGGCGCGGCGATCTCGATCGTGATGGTCGCCGTCCTGCTCGTGGTCACCGTCTTCTACGTCCGTCAGATGATCCGGCTCGGGGAGACCGAATGAGCGTCCTGACCCCGTCGCGTACGGGCACCCCGCCGCCACGGCCGGGCGCCGCCAAGGCCCGGCGCAGGCGCACAGCGGTGCGGTCCTCGTACAACCTGGTCGCCGGTGTCTTCATCGTGCTGATCGGCTTCCCGGTCTACTGGATGGTCGCGACGGCACTGAAGCCGGGCAACAAGGCGCTGAGCTACGTGCCGCAGTGGTTCCCCTGGCCGATGACGTGGGACAACTTCGACGCCGCGATCCACAAGGACTTCTTCCTCTCCAGCCTGCGCAACAGCGCGCTCGTGGTGGTGGGGGTCGTCGTGGCCTCGCTGCTGCTCGCCTCGCTTGCGGCGCTGGCGGTCTCGCGCTTTCACTTCCGTGGCCGGGCCGTCTTCATCGTGATGATCGTGGCCATCCAGATGGTGCCGCTCGCCGGGCTGGTCATCCCGCTGTTCAAGGTGCTGGCGACGGCCCACCTGACCAACCGCATCCCGGGCCTCATCCTGGCCTACCTGACGTTCGTGCTGCCGTTCACCGTCTGGACCCTGCGCGGCTTCATCATCAACATCCCGGTCGAGCTGGAGGAGGCGGCCCTCGTCGACGGCTGCACCCGCACCTCCGCGTTCTTCCGCATCACCCTGCCGCTCATCGCGCCTGGGCTCGTGGCGACCGGCATCTTCGCGTTCATCCAGGCCTGGAACGACTTCCTGCTCGCAGTCACGATCATGCAGGACAACAAGGACTACACCGCGACCGTCTGGCTGTCGTTCTTCACCAACCGGCAGGGCACGTCCTACCCCCAGCTCATGGCCGGGTCTACCATCATCGCGGCGCCGGTCGTGGTGTTCTTCATGGCGATCCAGCACCGGGTCGCCACCGGTCTCACGGCAGGGGCCGTCAAGGGATGAGCAGCCTCGAACGCACGGCGGCGGCGTTGCTGCTGCCCGGCTTCGACGGCACCGCGGTGCCGCGATGGGTCCACGAGCGCATCGCCGGCGGGCTCGGGGGAGTGACGCTGTACGGGCGCAACGTCGGCGACGCGAGCCGGCTCGAAGCGCTGACCGCCGCGCTGCACGACCAGGCTGACGGATTCGTCGTGTGCCTCGACGAGGAGGGTGGCGACGTCACCCGTACCGAAGTCGCGTCGGGCTCGTCGTACCCCGGCAACGGGGCCCTGGGTGCGGTGGATGACGCCGCGCTGACCTTCGCCGTGGCTGCGTCGATGGGCTCGATGCTCGCAGGGTTCGGCATCGACCTCGACCTCGCGCCCGTGGTCGACGTCAACGTCGACGCGGCCAACCCGGTCATCGGCATCCGGGCCTTCGGCGCCGACCCGGCCGACGTCTCGCGTCACACCGTCGCTTTCGTCGAAGGACTGCAGAGTGCCGG
>JBBQFE010000242.1:0-5275 GCA_038321605.1 Mycobacteriales bacterium
GTTCCAGTACTGGTCGTTCTTGGCGATGGTGGCCTGCTGGCCCTGCTGCCACGAGACGAACTTGTACGGTCCGGTCCCCATGATGCCGACTGCGGGCTTGCCGACGTTCTTGCCGTTGGTGTCCAGGAAGGACTTCTGCGACACGCCACCCACCGTGGTCGCGGGGACGTACTGCCACAGCGCGTCCGGCTTGGAGAGCTTGACGGTGAGCTCGTACTGCGCGGTCGCCTTGACGCTCTTGACATTGCCGACGAAAGACGCGAGATAACTGCCGACGGCGGGGTCGATGATCCGCTCCATCGAGGCCGCCGCATCCGCTGCCGTCATCTCGGCACCGTTGTGGAACTTCACTCCCTGCCGCAGCGTGTAGACGTAGGTCAGCTCATCGACCTTCTTCCACGACTCGGCCAGGTTGGGCTGCAACTCTCCGGACGGCGACATCCGCAGCAGGGACTCCACGATGTTGGTGACCACCGGGTTGGTGTTGAAGTCGTAGGCGAACGCGTAGTCCATCGACACCGGGTCGGCGAACAGCGCCCAGGTCATCTTGTCCACCGCCTTGCCGCCCCCCTTGGGGTACGAGGCCGAGGTGGCGGCACCCGAGGTGTTGGCCTGCGGGGTCTTGGAACTGGATCCGCAGGCAGCCAGCAGCTGCGACAGGGCCAGCGCCGAAATGCCGGCACCGGCGCCGGACAGGGCCTGGCGGCGGGTGATTCCGTTACGGAGGAAGTTCAGGTCTTCGTTCATGATGTGGCCCTCGACTCGAGTAGAAGCAATGTCGGTGTTGCAGGGGATAGGTACGTTCGCGCGCGGAGTCCGCAGGGGGCGGTCAGTGCGCTGCCATGAAGGTGGTGAGTGCCTCGTTGAACTCGTCCGGCGCTTCCCACAAGCAGGCGTGCCCGCCCGGGACCGCCCGGAATTCACTGTCTGGAATGCCTGCGTGCATGGTGCGCGACAGCCGTACCGGGATGAGGATGTCCTCTTCGCCGACCAGCACCAGCGTGGGCACCGTGATCTCGGCGAGGCGGTCGGAGCTGTCGTGGGTCTGGATGACATTGAGCTGTGAGAGGTAGGCGGCCAGCGACATCGTCAATCCGGCGAGTGCCTCTTCGAACTCCATCGCCTCGGTGGGCCTGGACTCGAAGAACTCCACGGTGAAGGCCCACAGCGCGACGTCCCGCATGACCATCGGCAGACCGAGCTCCTGGGCCAGGTCGCTCCAGATCCCGAACAGCCGTGAACAGAACGGTCCGGGTGCCGCGTAGGTGCACGCCAACGTCAGCGACCGCAGATCACCCGGGTGGGCAAGGGCGTATTCCTGAGCGATCATGCCGCCCATCGAGACGCCCATCAGGTGGAAGTCAGACAGCCCCAGGTGATCCACCAGCGCCTTGGCGTCATCGGCGAGTTGCCGCGAGGTGTACGGACCGGCAGGCGCGTCGGTCTTTCCGATGCCGCGGTTGTCGAATCTCAGTACCCGCAGTCCGGCCGCCCGCAGGGCCGGAACCTGGAAGGCCCACGAGTCCAGGTCATCGGCCAGACCGTTGACGAGCACGACCACCGGACCGTCTTCGTCACTGCCGTCGAACTCGTAGTTGAGGTCAATTCCGTTCAGATGGGCTGTCGGCACGGTGGTCTCCATTCTTCGCGTTCGGCTCCGTGGACCTGGCGCAGCGGGTTCGGCGCAGGTCGCGGGTCAGTTCGGCGGTGTTGCGTCTCATGTGGCGTTGGTTTCTTTGCGGACCCGGCGGACCAGATCACGAATCAGCTTCTCGGTAAGGGAGAAGTGGCTCGAGGCGATCTCGGCGGCGAGGTCTGCGTCGCCGACATCGATGGCGTCGGTGAGGGCTTCGTGCTGCAGTGCGGCCTTTTCACGCACCTGCAGGGTGTACGGCTCGGCGCCGAGGTTGAGGCTGACCCGGGATCGGATCTGGGTGGAGATCCCTACCAGGACGGGGTTGTGCGACGCCTCGCCGACCGACCTGTGCAGCTGCTCGTCGGCCTGCCGGGAGGCTTCCCGGTCACCGGCCTGCCGGTACAGCTCCAAGGCTCTGCGGATCGCCTTGACGTCGGTACGGGTGCGGCGCTCGGCGGCGGTCCTGGCAATGAGCGGCTCGATCAGGCGCCGGGCGTCGAAGAGCGCCTCGAACCTGTCCCAGTTGGGCAGCAGGTGCCTGCCGACCATCTCGGCCGAGTTGGGACCCCAGCCCGACAGGACGAACGAACCCCCGCTGCGGCCGCGGCGAACCTCGACGTAACCGGCTTCGGCCAACCGGTGCAGGGCCTCTCGCACCCCCGTGCGCGAAACCTGCAACATCTCTGACAGCTCACGCTCGGAAGGCAGTCGCTGGCCCGGGACGTAGACGCCCAGCGCCACCGCGGTCACCAGCCGGTCGACGATCTGGTCGGCAACGTTACGGGTGACGATGCGCCTGCCCAGTGGCTCGCCGGCATCGCGTTCGAGTTCGCCGAACGGGTCGATGTCCAGGGCCCCGCTCATCGGTGAGCCACCTGTTGGACGGACTGGTGCGCTGCGCCTTCGGTGGGTGCGGCGTACCAGTCGATCAGAAAGCGGGCCAGGGTGCGCGCGCCGGCCACGATCGTGTCCAGGTCGACTGATTCGTCGACGCCGTGGATGTTCGACGCGGTGGGCCCGTAGCAGAGCGCCGGCGTGTCGAAGTAGTTCAGGTAGATGCGGGCGTCGGTGGTGCTTCCGATGCTGATCGCTGCCGGCTCGCTGCCATGCGCGTGCTGGTGGGCCCGTGCCATCGTGCGGGTCAGCGGGTGGTCCTCGGCCAGCAGATAGCCGGGTGCCCGGAAGCCGCTCAGCCGCACTGCAGGTTCGGCGGGAAAGCCGCCGTCGAGTTTCACGATGGCTGCCACGGCTTCACGTACCGCCAGCTCGGCCGCGTCCGGCGACCAGGACCGCGGGTAGCCGATCCGGACCCGGACGGTGGCATCGACCGGGACGCTCGAGGGCCAGTCGCCGGATCGGATCTCGCCGACATTGAGGTTGTACGGGCTCTCGGTGTCCACGAGCATGTCGTCGGGGTGGTCGATCCGCAGTCGTCCGGCCCACTCGCGCAGGCCCTGGACCAGCCGGGTGAGCAGGTCGAAGGGGTTGACGGCCAGGTGCGCCACCTCGGCGTGTGCCGAACGGCCGACGATGTCGATATCGCACCAGAGCACCCCGATCCCGCCCAGCATGATGTCCAGGCCGGTCGGCTCGAGCAACACCACGGCATCGGCCAGAATGCCCTGGTCTGCGGCGGAAAGCGTTCCGTTGCCGGTGCATTCCTCCTCGATGACGGCAAGGAAGTGCAGTGGGCCGGTCAGGAATTCGGGGTAGACCGCGACCAGCGCGCGCAGTGCCAGCAGGCCCATCGCGAAGCCGCACTTCATATCCCCGGCGCCGCGACCGAAGAGCCGCTGATCCTCCCGGCGTGGCTCGAAAGGCGGGGACGTCCAGCGATGCGGGGTTTCGGCAGGCACCACGTCCATGTGGCCGTTGAGCAGCAGGGACCGCCCCGAAGCAGGACCCAGGGTGCCGACGACGTTGTAGCGCTCACCCGGGACCTGTTGGGCAATTCCGGCGCGTGGGTCCGACGCGAGATCCTCAGCGAGGATCACCTTCCGGGTGGAAAAGCCCAGTTCGCGCAGTTGGCCGTCGAACAGGTCGAGCGCCGAACCTTCGTGGCCAAGGATGCTGGCGGTCGAGACCAGCCGCGACAGGAAAGCAAAAGCCTCTTCGGAGGCTTCGTCGATCGCCGCGTCCAGGTCTTGAAAATCCAGCACGAACGCTCCAATGGATAATGGGCTAGTCCATTTACCGTAACGCTCGAGAGCCGACGGCGATAGGGCGCGCTCGGGAATTTACCCAGCTGTGATTATTCGCAGTCCCCGGGCGGAGCCGCCTCAGCCATGGTCGGCCAGTGCGGCCAGCACCAGCTGAAGAACCTGCACCGCACCGCTCTTGCTCAGCGGATCGTTGCCATTTCCGCATTTGGGTGACTGGACGCACGACGGGCAACCGGTGTCGCACTCGCACGAGCTGATCGCCTCCAGGGTGGCCTGCAGCCAGTCGCTCAACACCTCGTGGCCGTGCTGGGCGAAGCCCGCGCCGCCGGGATGGCCGTCGTGGACGAACACCGTGGGGAGCCCGGTGTCTGCGTGCCGGGCGGTCGAGACGCCACCTATGTCCCATCGATCACAGGTCGCGAACAGCGGCAGCAGACCGATCGCGGCATGTTCGGCAGCGTGCAGTGCACCGGGCAGGTCGACGTCGTCGAGACCGGCGTCCAGGCAGAGCGCGTCGTCCAGGGTGTACCAGACCGCCTTGGTGATCAGCCGGCTCACCGGCATGTCCAGCGGTGTCTCGTCGATGATCTCGCCGGTGGACAGTCTGCGACGCTGGTAGCTGATCACCTGCGAGCTCACCTGCACCGTTCCGAAATGAACCCCGATTCCACCTGCCCGAGCGCTGTGTAACACCTCGATGACCGCGATGTCCGAGACCTGCTGCGCCGAGGTCGACCACGGCGGATCGGCCAGGTGCACCAGCGCGGCCGACTTCGCCAGATCGAGGTCGTCCACCTCGTAGGCCAGGCCCTGGTGCAGGTAGATCGCGCCCTGATGCACCGTGGCCGGCGCGGTGGGGCTGTCCACCGTGGCCAGTAACGTTCCCGAGGACCGCTCGACCACCGTCACCGGCTGGCCACCGGCGCCGCGGATGTCTGCCTGCGGCCAGTTGCGATCGGTCCAGTACCAGCCGGCCGCCCGCCGTCGCAGCAACCCCCGCCTGACCAGTTCGGCCAGCACCGCTTCGGCAGCAGCTCCACCGAAGAGTTCGACGTCAGCCATCGTCAGCGGGCGTTCCGCGGCGGCGCAGCAGAGTTGCGGACCGAGCACGTAGGGATTCGTCGGATCGGTGACGGTGGCCTCGACCGGCGTGGCGAAGATCGTCTCCGGGTGATGAACCAGGTAGGTGTCCAGCGGGTCGTCGCGCGCGACGAAGACCACCAGCGAATCGCGACCCCGGCGGCCGGCCCGGCCGGCCTGCTGCCACAGCGAGGCGATGGTGCCGGGGTAACCGGCGAGGATCACCGCATCGAGGCCGGTGATGTCGACTCCCAGTTCCAGGGCATTGGTCGAGGCGACGCCCAGCAGCTGACCCGAGGCGAGGGCCGCCTCCAACGCCCGCCGCTCCTCGGCCAGGTAGCCGCCGCGGTAGGCGGCCAGCTTGGCTGCCAGTTCGGGTGCCCCTGCCTCGTCGAGG
>JBBQFE010000243.1:0-5272 GCA_038321605.1 Mycobacteriales bacterium
CGGATAGCCGGTGTTCACGTGCATCTGGCCGCAGCAGGTCTGGCTCAGGGGGACCTCCACGGTGCACCCCAACCTGCTCAGCAGGCTCACCGTGGCCTTGCCGACCTCGGGGAACATCCCGTCGACGAGGCAGGTGATGAACAGCGCTACCCGCATTGCACCTCCTGTGCCCGATCCATAGTCTGTCGACAGCAGGGTATGTGGTCAGACCACAGGAGGGAAGGGCCGGTGACCGACGCGCGCCCCCGTACGCACGAGCTCGTGCTGCGCCACATCGAGGGCGAGCTCTCCTCCGGACGCCTCAAGCTGGGCGCGAAACTACCGGCGGAGCGGGCGCTGGCGGGCCAGCTGGGAGTGAGCAGGCCATCGATCCGTGAGGCGATCCGGGTGCTCGAGGCGATGGGCGTCATCCGTACCTCGGTCGGCTCGGGTCCTGACGCGGGTGCGGTGGTGGTGGCCGATCCCGCCGCCGGCATCACCTCGGCCTTCCGGCTACACCTCGCCTCCAGCCACCTTCCGATGTTCGACGTGGTGCAGACCCGGCTGCTGCTGGAGGCCTGGAGTGTGCGCGAGGCGGCAGCGCAGCAGGACGAGGGGCAGCTCGCGATCGCGGCCGACCTGCTGGACCAGATGGACGACCGCGCCATGAGCGCCGCCGACTTTCACCTGCTGGACGCGGAGTTTCATGTCAGCCTCGCCCGGGCCACCGGCAACGAGGTGGTGGCTGCGATCATGACCTCGCTGCGAGGTGCCATCCACCACTACGTGCTCGGCGCGGTGCCCGCGTTACCGGACTGGGCAGCAACCGCACGGCGCCTGCGCAGGCAACACCGTGCCATTCTCGCCGCCATCGACTCCGGCGACGGCGAGCTGGCCGCAACCCTGGTGGTCCGCCATATCGAGGGTTTCTACCGCGAGGCGGCGGTGTCCACAGCGGCAGCGGACCCGGCACAGTCCCCGCCCTCGGCCTGAGCGCCGTCCCCCTGAGCGCCCTCGGCCTGAGCGTCGTCTGCCTGAGAGTCACCGGTTCCGTCGCAGAGCTCGAGGCCGGGTTTACCCAGTCGCTCGCCCAGTTTCTCGGCCAGTGCCGTCAGCGTGAGGACCTCGTCTGCGGTGAGTGCGTCGAAGACATAGCGGCGGACGGTCTCCACATGTGCCGGCGCCGCGGCCTCGATGGTCTGCCAACCGAGCGGCGTGAGTTCGATGAAGGTGCCCCGCGCATCCGTCGGGCAGTTCGTCCGGACCAGCAGCCCCCGCTGTTCCATCCGGCGGATCTGGTGGGACAACCGACTGCGATCCCAGCCCATGGTCAGACCGAGGTCACGTGCGCGGAGCTGCCGTTCGGGCGCTTCGGACAACGGCACGAGTACGGCGAAGTCCGCACCGGACAGGCCTGCGTCAGCATCCAGGCTCTGCTCGAGCACGCGCTCGAGGGACGGACCCAGCGAGTGCAGGGCACGCCACATCCTTTGCTCGGTGTCGGTCAGCCATCGCGGTTCGCTCATGGTGACATCCTACCTCGGGAATGTTGACACGTCAGCAAAAGTTAGATACCTTATTGACACGTCAGCAAACAGCTGGCCACTACTTTCCAGGAGTCTCCATCATGACCGCAACCCTCACCGACATCACTGGCGATTACACCCTCGACGCCGCGCACAGCCGGATCGGCTTCAGTGCCCGTCACGCAATGGTCACCAAGGTCCGCGGCGGATTCAACGAGTTCACCGGCTCGATCCACCTCGACGGCAGCAACCCCACCCAGTCCTCGGCGCAGCTGGCGATCGAAGTTGCCAGCATCGACACCCGCAACGAGCAGCGCGACGGCCACCTGCGCACCAACGACTTCTTCGACGCCCCGACCTTTCCCCAGATCACCTTCACCAGCACCTCCGTGGAGCAGCTCGACGACGAGAACTTCCGGGTCACCGGCGACCTGACCGTCAAGGGCATCACCAAGTCCATCGTCATCGACTGGGAGTACGCCGGCGTGGCGACCGACCCTTACGGCAACGTGCGCGTCGGCTTCGAGGGCAAGTCCTCGCTGAACCGCAGTGACTACGGCGTGGCCTTCAACGCCGCACTCGAGACCGGTGGCGTCCTCGTCTCCGAGAAGATCAACCTCGAGTTCGAGATCTCGGCCATCAAGACCGTCACCGCATATGCACACCAGTCACGCAGTAGTACAGGCAGCGGCACCGTTGAGGTCAACGGTGCCGCTGTTGCTGTCCCCACCCATCCCTGCGTGTCGGCGCGCCGCGGACCTGTCCTGCGCCCTGGGTACTCTGAGGCCTTGTGAGCGCAACCCTGGTCGCGGCCGGACTGACCGCGATGTCAGGCGAGAAGACCCTGTTCAGCGATGTGAATCTCGTCGTCGCACCAGGTGACGTCCTGGGACTGGTCGGGGTAAACGGCGCCGGCAAGACGACCCTGCTGCGCATGCTGGCCGGGGTGCGGCCGCCCGACAGCGGTTCGGTTCGGCTGAACCCGCCCACGGCCACGGTGGGCTATCTGACCCAACAACGCACCGGCCACCCGGAAGAGACCGTCGAAGCGTTCGTCGGCAGGCGCACCGGGGTCACGGCCGCCCAGCAGGCCATGGACCGCGCGGCCGAGGCTCTCGGTGCCGGGACGGCAGGAGCCGAGGACGACTACACCATCACCTTCGAGCGGTGGCTGTCACTCGGCGGCGCCGATCTGCTCGACCGGCTGCCCGCAGTGGCCGCCGACGTCGGGCTCGGGGTGGACCTCTCGGCTCCGATGTCCAGCCTGTCGGGCGGTCAGGCTGCCCGGACGGGTCTGGCGGCACTCCTGCTGAGCCGCTTCGACCTGGTGCTGCTGGACGAGCCGACGAACGACCTGGATCTCGACGGCCTGGACCGGCTGGAGAAGTTCGTCTCCGGGCTCCGGGTGGGCACCGTGCTGGTCAGCCACGACCGCACCTTTCTCGACCGCACGGTGACCAGGGTCATCGAGCTGGACCTGGCCCAGCAGCGGGTTCGTCAGGTGGACGGCGGTTACCGGGCCTACCTCGCCGAACGCGAGGTGGAACGCCGGCACGAACGCGAAGCCTTCGACGAGTACGCCGATCGCCGGGACGGTCTCGAGCAGCGGGCACACACCCAGCGCGCCTGGATGGAGAAGGGCGTTGCGAACGCCCGGCGCAAGGCTCCCGACAACGACAAGGTCGGCCGCAAGTTCCGGTCGGAGTCCACCGAGAAGCAGGCGGCGAAGGCGCGTCAGACCCAACGCCTGATCGAACGCCTCGACGAGGTGGTGGAGCCCCGCAAGGAATGGCAACTGCGGATGGAGATCGCGGCGGCCCCCCGCTCCGGTTCGGTGGCCGCCACCGCGAACAACGCGGTCGTCCAGCGTGGTGATTTCACGCTCGGTCCGGTGAACCTGCAGATCGACTGGGCCGACCGGGTGGCCATCACCGGTCCCAACGGCGCGGGCAAGACGACATTGCTCGCGCTGCTGCTCGGGCGCCTGACGCCGACCACCGGCAGCGCCTCGCTGGGTTCGGCGGTGGTGGTGGGCGAGATCGATCAGGCACGGTCGGCCTTCGCCAACGACCTGACACTGCCGGTCGCGATGGGTCGGGCCCTCCCCGAGCTCGACGACGCCGCCGTCCGCACGCTGCTGGCCAAGTTCGGGCTGCGCGCCGATCAAGTCCGGCGCGAGACCAGCACGCTGTCGCCGGGCGAGCGCACCCGAGCCGCCCTGGCGTTGCTGCAGGCCCGGGGGGTCAACCTGCTGGTGCTGGACGAGCCGACGAACCACCTCGACCTGCCCGCCATCGAGCAGCTGGAATCGGCCCTGGACACCTTCGGCGGCACGGTCCTGCTGGTGACCCACGACCGCCAGATGCTCGACACCGTCAGGACCACCCGGCAGCTGCGGGTCGAGCACGGTGAGGTCCGCGAGCTCTGACCGGGTGCTGCATCATGGCTGTATGCGTTCCGTTGCTGAACATCAGGCCATCGTCGCCGCGCTGCTGAGCCGCCCCGATCCGGTCACCGTCGAGCTCGCGGCCGCAGCGGGTCTGGTGCTGGCGGCGGACGTGCGCGCGAAGCATCCGCTGCCGGCGTTCGACAACTCGGCCATGGACGGCTACGCGGTGCGCGCCGCCGACATCGCGACGGCGAGCGAGCAGGCGCCGGTCACGTTGCCCGTCACCGAGGACATTCCGGCCGGCCGGATCGATTCGCCCGCACTGACCCAGGGCACCGCACACCGCATCATGACCGGTGCGCCGATGCCTGCCGGTGCCGACACCGTGGTGCAGGTGGAGGCGACCGATGGGGGCGCCGACACGGTGCGCATCCACCAGACCCGCCAGGTCGGCGTTCATGTGCGCACCGCCGGCGAGGACATCGGAGTGGGTGACCTGGCGCTGCGGGCGGGGACGGTACTCGGAGCCCCGCAACTCGGTCTGCTGGCAGCGCTGGGCGAACCGCTGGTGTCGGTGCTCCCGCCGCTGCGGGTGCTGGTCCTGTCCACCGGCTCGGAGTTGGTGGAACCGGGAAAACCCCTACTGCACGGCCAGATCCACGAGTCCAACGGCACCATGCTGGCCACCGCGGTTCGTGCCGCGGGGGCCATCGCCGAGCAGTACCACTTCGTCGCCGACGACGTGGACGAATTCCACGCCGCGCTGGACGCCCGCCTGGCCCAGGTAGATCTGGTGCTCACCTCTGGCGGCGTCAGCGCGGGCGCCTACGAGGTGGTCAAGGACGCGCTGACCGGTCAGGGCGTCGAGTTCGTGAAGGTCGCCATGCAACCCGGTATGCCGCAGGGCGCGGGCCGCTTCGCCGGTGTCCCCGTCATCACGCTGCCGGGAAATCCGGTGAGCTCGCTGGTGTCCTTCGAGGTCTTCGTCCGACCGGCGCTGCGCGCGGCGATGGGGCGCCCGGACACCGCACGCAGGATCGTCGAGGTCCCGTTGTCCGAGTCGCTGGAATCACCGGCTGGCCGGCGCCAGTTCCGGCGCGGCATTCTCGACCCCGCCTCGCAGACGGTGCGCCCGATCGGCCCGCCTGGCTCGCACTACCTGCGCTGGCTCGCCGCCTCGGACTGCCTCATCGACCTAGCCGAGGACGTCACGGCCCTCGAGGCCGGAACCGTCGTCGAGGCCTGGGTGCTGGACTGACGCTGCGGACTGGGCTGACGCCGCGGACTGGGCCGCCGCCCACGCACCGTGCTCGGCGCGCGCCCAGCTGCGGCTGACCAGCCCGGTGCGCATTCCGCGCCGCGCCTCGGGATCTCGAAA
>JBBQFE010000244.1:0-5247 GCA_038321605.1 Mycobacteriales bacterium
ACAGCCCATCCACGGTGATCGACTGGAGCTGGGTCGGCGGCGCCCAGATCCGGGCGGCGATCACCGTTGCGATCACCACCGTGGCAGAGGCCGGCAGCAGTCGCTTGATGCGCCTGGAATAGAAGCCGGGCAGCGCGCGCAAGCCCGCCCGACCCACCGACGAGGTCAGCTGGCGGGTGATGAGGAAGCCAGAGATGACGAAGAAGACGTCCACTCCGACGAAGCCGCCCCGCACGCCCAGGCCCGCGTGGTAGAGGACGACCGAGAGCACGGCAAAGGCACGGATGCCTTCGATGTCCGGGCGGAACTTCCGGCTCCGGGCAGGTGTTCGCGCCGGGTCGACCGCGGCAGGTAGCGCAACGGCCGGTTCGACTGACTCCGGCCGTTGAAGCAACTGAGTCATCGGTTGCCACCTCGTACGGGATGGCGGAACCCGAAACGTACGTGCATGCGCGGATCCTCCGAGGGACTTATTCGGCGGTCGCGGCACGTTGCGGACGAGTGCGACACGATCCCGGACGAACCGGGACGACTTAAGGGTGAATACTTTGTGTTACCAGCGTAAGATCTGTGTGTGTACGGAGAGTAACAGGATCGGTAATTATAAGTCCAGAAATCCGGGGATCAAGAAATTTACCGACACGCTCAGTTACTTCATCCAAAGATCCGTTACCTTAACCTCATGCGCCCGAACACGGTCAGTAGGCACCAAGTTGTCCTTGCCGCTGTGCTGGGTAGCTGCCTGGTCGTCGCGCTGGCGGTTGCAGTGGTGATCACCCGCCGGTCACCTCCCACCTGCCGGGTGACCGCCGCGGCGAGCCCGACCTGTGGTGCCTGGTGGGGTACCGCGCTACCCGACCGGCAGTCGCAGCTGGTCAGCGCCGTCGCGCGTCGAGAGCAGGCATCGGGGCGCGGCCTGGACATCGTCCACACCTACCACCGCTTCTTCGACAGCTTTCCGACCGCCACCGAGACTCAGCTGGCCAAGTCGGGTCACCTGCTGCTGCTCAACTGGGAACCGACCACCAGGACGGGCGCAGCGATGTCCTGGTCCAGCATTGCCGCGGGCAGATTCGATGCGGCGATCGACGCCGAGGCCGGCCGGTTGCGTGCTCTGGGCATGACCGCACTCGTGTCGTTCTCACACGAGCCCGAGCTGAACTACGGCTCCCACGGCACCGCCACGGACTTCGCCGCGGCCTTTCGTCATGTGGTGAGCCGGACCCGGCGGGACGGCGCAGCCAACGTCCGCTGGGTCTGGGACCTGATGGGCCTTGCCGATCCGGTCTGGCATGCCAGGTACCTGCAGATGTGGCCAGGGCAGACGTACGTGGACTGGATCGGTTGGGATCCCTACAACTTCGCCTCCTGTCGCGGCAAGCCCTGGCAGAGCTTCGCCGACCTGATCACGCCGTTCTACAGCTGGTTGAACGCCAACGGCTTCGGCACCACCCCGTTCATGCTGGCCGAGTACGGGACCGTTGAGCGCCCGGGCGACCCCACCGCCAAGGCGGCGTGGCTGGCAGCCATCCCCGACGCGATGCGGGCACTGCCACGCCTGCATGCGCTGGTTTACTTCGACGTAGGAACCCCGCCGGCGAACTGCAACTGGCAGGCAACCACCTCGGCGCAGGCCTCGTTGGCCTTTGCAGGCCTGAGCCACAGCAGCATCTTCACCCCGTGGCACACGGTCCGACCTGGATCCTCCGGCTGAGGTCGGGACGCTAGTCCCGCTCGGCGACAGCGGGTACCGCGGGCCGTCGAGGAGCGAGCGCCACTGATACCGCGGCCAGGATCAGGTCCACCAGGATGAGGATCACTCGGGATGCGACCACTACCGCCACTGCCTGGCCCGAGGTGATGACTGCGACCAACACGTAGCCGAGCACCAACTCCCGCATGCCGGCACCGGCCGGCGCCGGCAGGAACAGCACGCCGGCGGGTACTGCCAGACCCACGCCACCGATGCAGAGCGCGACGAGGCCGACGCTCAGATGTCCGACCGCCGCAGCCAGAATCGCCAGATGGATGCCCAGTCCGATCCAGCTGACGATCGCCCACCCGGAAGCCCGGATGGTGGCGCGGACATCGAGCCGCACACCGAGCGGCTGCCGGCGGAGCAGCACGAGCAAGCGGTCCATGAGGTAGGGCAGCGACTTCGGTAGCGCGAGAACCAGCACCAACGGCAAGGCCGCCAACGCCCACCAGAACCTGTGCAGCGCCGACGGCACCGAGAAGGGCAGCAACGCACCGGCAAGCACCAGACCGGTGGCGAAGCTGAGGACCAGGGTGATCAGGTTCGCCGCGATGATCGTCTTGCGGTTGGCGCCCCGTTCGCGGCCCGCCTCCATCTGGATCAGGATCGGCCATACCGACCCGGGCAGATACTTGCCGAGCTGGCTGGTGAAGAACACCCGCGCGCCGTCGCGCACGCCGAAGCCGACCCCCAGACCGGACAGCACCGCGCGCCACTGCATACCCGTCGCGCCGATCCCGACTACACCGGACAGCAGGCTCAGGACGATCCCGACCGGTCCGACCTTGTGCAACGTGTCTGCGAACGAGTGCCGGTTCTTCACGATCGTCCAGGTCACCGCCGCCAGAATGAGTACCAGGAAGGCGACACTGACGTAGCGGCGGAAGCGAGAGGTCGGGGTCGGCGTGGCAGGGTCAGCGGGAGCGTCCACGGGGTCGCTGACACTCGCACCCTCCGCTTGCTGATTCCCGGTCACCAGTACCCCAATTTCTCTGCGGCACGATCCGCGCTGGCATGATGGCTGCCGGGCGACGCCGCCCCGACGGCGGAAGGCCATGGTGGATGCAGATCACAGGGTTCGGAACCTACGACCGGTCGAAGCATCCCCGAGCGGGAATCTTATTGGACGGGCTGGGTCAGCTGGGCGAGGAGGTCCGGGAACTCAACGCTCCGCTCGGCTTCAGCACGGCTGAGCGGGTCGCCATGCTCGGAAGACCCTGGCTCGGTTACCGGTTCGGGTTGCGACTGCTCCGACGCTGGCTCACGCTCACGCTGATGCGCATCCGGCTAATCGGGAGGTACCGTCCCGATGCCGTTCTCGTCGGCTACCTCGGGCACTTCGACGTGTGCCTGGCGCGCCTGTTGTTCCCGCGCACGCTGATCGTGCTGGATCTGATGATCTTCGCCGCGGACACCGCAACCGACCGGGGCGTGCAGGTCGGACCGAAGTTGCGGCTGTTGGCAATGCTGGACCAGCTGGCGATCAGATGCGCCGACATCGTCGTGCTCGACACCGACCAGCACCTGGAGCTGATGCCGCCCGGCCAGCGGGGCAAGGCCGTCGTGGCCAGCGTCGGCAGCCCCGACGAGTGGTTCCGTCCGCCCACCCCTGCAGCTGTCCCGCTGCGAGTGGTGTTCTACGGACTGTTCACTCCCCTGCAGGCGGCGCCGGTGATCGGTGCTGCGATCTCGAAGCTGGCCCCCGACACGGCGATCTCGATCACGATGGTCGGCAGTGGCCAGGACCTCGCCGCAACCCGTGCACTCGCCGGGCCGCTCGGCATCGGGGACGACCCTCACGAGGGCAGCACCCAGGTGCACTGGCGCACCTGGGCAGAGCCGGCCGAACTGCGGGCGATCGTCGCCGAGAGCTCGGTCTGTCTGGGGATCTTCGGCGCCGGCGCCAAGGGGCTGCGGGTCACCCCCAACAAGGTGTATCAGGGGGCAGCTGCTGGTTGCGCGATCATCACGAGCGACACTCCCCCACAGCGCAGCGCCCTGGGAGATGCCGCCCGCTACGTAGCCCCTGGCGACTCTGCTGCGTTGGCTGAGGCGTTACGCTCGCTCGCAGCCGACACCGACGAGGTCGACCGCCTACAGGCAGCCGCCTACGCCAGAGCGCAGCAGCACTTCAGGCCCCGCGAGGTGGCTAGGCCGCTGCAGCAGGCGATAGCTGAAGATCTCAGAAGGAGAGCAAACGGATGACTTCGGACGCTGGCGCGGCCTCCCCCACGCTCCCACCGCTCTCGATCCGCGCGTGGCTCCGCTTCGATTTCATCCACCGCATCCTCGGCCAGCGTCGCCCGGCGAACATCCTCGAGGTCGGCTGCGGCCAGGGAGCTCTCGGTGCGCGGTTGGCGACCTATGCCACCTACCTCGGCGTCGAACCCGACAAGGCGTCCTTCTCGGTGGCCCAACAGCGGGTGTCTGCCTTTGGCGGCACGGTGATCAACGGGACGGACGAGGCGATCGAGCCCGGCGAACAGTTCGACATGGTGTGCGCGTTCGAGGTTCTCGAACACATCGAGCACGACGAGGACGCTCTCGCCAGCTGGGTGCAACGCATCAGGCCCGGTGGCTGCCTGCTCATCTCCGTCCCCGCCTGGCAGGACCGCTTCGGACCGATGGACGAGAACGTCGGACACTTTCGGCGGTACAGCCCGGACGAGCTGAGCCGCAAGCTCGTCGCCGCCGGCCTCAGCTCGCCGGAGGTGCACCTCTACGGCTGGCCGCTCGGCTTCGCGCTGGAAGCGGTGCGCAATCGCATCGACTCCAAGCGCCTGGCACGCGCCAACGCCCAGGGCAGCTCGACGGCTGATCTCACCGCAGCCAGCGGCCGCACCTTCCAGCCACCCAACCCCCGGGTCGGAAAGACCGTGCAGTTGGCCACCGGTCCGTTCAGGCTGCTACAGCGGCTCAGGCCGTCATCCGGGATCGGCATGGTCGCTGTCGCGACCCGCAACTGACCGTCTCATCTCGGTCATCCTTCGAGCTCAGCTCCGAGGAGATGGCCGCCATCGGGTGAGGGTCTGACCTGGTCGGGGGTCGGTTCGCTCTTTGCGAAGGATCCCCGTGTGGATCTCGATCTCGATCTCGATGACGGTCACGACACTGATGGCAAGGTCAGTCACACGGCGCGCTTGACCTGTGCGGCTACACGTTGAAGCGGAACTTAGATAGCCCCTTGAGGCCACTCGGATCGATGCAGAAATCCCCGTGTTTGCTGGGCTAGGTGCGTTTGGTGGCGCTGGTTGAAACCGGCCTGTCTTGAATATTTTGCGGACTGGCTGCGGACTGACGAAGATCAACTAAAGATCAACAGCGGAGGGATCTCTCCTTACCTCAGACGAGATCGGCGAGCAGCGTCGCTCCCGGCAACAACGAGCGGGCCGATGGGCCGGGCGACCACACCGACCTATTCACCTCGACGAGATCCAGCGCCTGGAACTGGTGCGACATCGCGCGCAGCGTGTGCTCGACGTCGTGCGCGG
>JBBQFE010000245.1:0-5224 GCA_038321605.1 Mycobacteriales bacterium
CAGATAGCCCACGATCGCCAGTACCAGCACGGCCACCAACGGGACGAACCCGGCCGGATCCCCGAAGCCTTCGAGCCCCTGCCGCTCCCACACGGCCGACACCGCCTCGATCAGCACGCTGACCACCCCGAACCAGCAGCCGGCGACCACGCCGAACACCACAGCCCGCTTGATCGGCGAGCAGCTCCGAACGACCAGGATGGCCAGCAGGCCGCCGACGAACGCGATGCCTGCGGTCCACGCCGTCGCACCGGTACTGATCACATGTCCCCGGGCAGGCTCGCCCAGCAGGCCGAAGAATCCACCGAGCGCCAGGATCACCAGCCCGCAGTAGCCCAGATCCGTACGGGATGGCGGCGGGCCACCGAAGGCCGCGCGCAGTGCGACGGCCACCGGCAGGGCCAGCACCAGTAACGGCTGCACCAGCACGACCGGGCCGTTGCTCAGCGCGATGATCTGCAGCAGCACCCCGACCCCGTCGCCTGCCGTCGAAGCCAGCCAGCGGGGACTACGCAGCAGGTCCGCCAGGCGCCCCGCGTCAGTGTGCCCGGTGCCGGTGTAGGCCTCGGCGTGCTGTCCCGCGGTACCGGCTCCATAGGCGATGGCCGAACCGACTCCAGCGACCAGGGCAATCGCGATCGACATGTCAGCTCGGTGTCAGCGGCGCTCAGTGGTGATGGTCGGTGCCCGGCTCAGCCGGCTGCTGACACCGGCAGCAGCTTGAGCGCGGTGGAGGAGAAGTGCGAATGCACTCGTGAGTCGACCGGGTCATCGGCAGGATCGAGGTGCACGCTCAGGTGGTTGTACCTGGTGTCGCGCTGCGCCGGGATCCGACCGGACGACCGGATCAGCTCGATGATCTCCGACCGGTTGCTGCGGTGGCGGGCGCCTGCCGAGGACACGACGTTCTCCTCGAGCATGATCGAACCCAGGTCGTCGGCGCCGAAGTGCAACGTCAGCTGACCGATGTCCTTGCCGGTGGTGAGCCACGAGCCCTGCAGGTGATTGATGTTGTCGAAGTACAACCGGGCGACGGCGATCATGCGCAGGTATTCCAGCGACGTCGCCTGGGTACGGCCCTTGAGGTGGTTGTTCTCGGCCTGGTAGGTCCACGGGATGAACGAGCGGAATCCACCGGTCCGGTCCTGGACGGCACGCACCATCGACAGATGCTCGATCCGCTCGGCGTTCGTCTCGCCGGTGCCCATCATGAAGGTGGCGGTGGACTCCACGCCCAGCCCGTGAGCGGTTTCCATCACCGACAACCAGGTCTCGCCGCTTTCCTTCAGCGGGGCGATGGCGGTGCGCGGCCGTTTGACCAGGATCTCTGCCCCGGCGCCGGCGAACGAGTCGAGCCCGGCGGTGTGCAGTCGCGCGATCACCTCGGCGTGCTCCAGACCCGACACCCGACCGATGTGCACGACCTCGGACGCGCCCAGCGAGTGCAGGGTCAGCGTCGGATAATCCCGCTTGATCGCGGCGAAGATGCGCTCGTACCACTCGATGCCGAGTTCCGGCGAGTGGCCGCCCTGCAACATGATCTGGGTGGCACCCAGTTCGACGGCCTCACCGCAACGCCGCAGGATCTCTTCGTCCGGGTGGGTCCAGCCCTCGGCGTGGCCGGGCGCCCGGTAGAAGGCGCAGAACTTGCAGGCCGTCAGGCAGACATTGGTGTAGTTGATGTTGCGGTCGATGATGTACGTCGCGATGTTGTCGGAATACCGCCGGCGCCGCACCGTGTCCGCCGCCTCACCGAGGGCGTGCAGGGGAGCGTCGGTGTAGAGCAGCAGCGCCTGCTCGTCAGAGATCCGGCCGCCGTCGGCCGCATGGGCCAGCAGCGAGGTGAGTTCGGTGGAACCAGCAGCAGACGTCACGGGTACGAGGGTAACGGGCGCTCGGGCGGCGCGTCGGTGCTACCGCCACCCCGGAGAAGTTCGTGCAGGTCTTCGGCGGCCTGAGCAGCCGCTCCGTCAGCCACCGCCGACACCCCACCGAGCCCGAAGTACGAGTGGTTCAGGGTCGGCCACTCCCGGCTGATCACCCGGACGCCGGCCCGGGCGAGCGCGTGGGCGTAGAAGTTTCCCTCGGTGCGCAGCACGTCCAGGGTGGCGGTGTGGATGACGGCCGGTGCCACTCCGGTGAGGTCCTTGACCCGCATCGGTGAGACGCGCCAGTCGGCAGAATCCTCGTCATCGACGTAGTGGACGGCGAAATCAGCCATGCCCTGCAGGGTCAGGCCGAAGTTGACCTTCGTGGTGCGCCGCGACATGTAGTAGCTGTTGACCTTGTCGTCGGCGTACCGGCCCGCGACGTCGATGACCGGGTAGAGCAGCAGTTGGGCGGCCACCGGTTGTCCGGCGTCGCGGCGGGCGATCGCCACCGAGGCGGCGAGCTGCCCACCGGCGCTGTCGCCTGCCAGGATCAGCAGGCTCGCATCGCCACCGAGCTCGGCGATGTGATCAAACACCCACGAGGTCGCGGCCACCGCGTCGTCGAACGCCGCCGGAAACCGCTCCTCCGGAGCAAGCCGGTAGCCGACGGACACCACGACCGCGTCGGCCTGGGTGCAGATCCTGCGGGCGTGGCCCAGGTGCGTGTCGATGTCGCCAATGACCCAACCACCGCCGTGGAAATAGACGACGGTGGGACGCGTCTGCACGCCCGGTTCTGCGCTGTCAGCAGCGCCGGTCGGGCGCAGGATGCGGATCGGGATCGGGCCGGTCGGGCCGGCCACCTCGGCGTCGACCTCGGTCGCCGGCACCAGCGACGGGTGCATCTTCGCAGCTGCCAGGGCGTTGGTCGTCCGGGACTGCTCCCGCGCCTCGGGGATCGAGGTGGGCTCGCCACCCGGCGAGGTATGGATCAGCCAGTTGGCGATCTCGGGGTCGATGGTTGGTTCGGTCACTGTGTTCCCTCTGGTCGTGAAACCTCATCGTGCGGATGAGCCGTTACAGATCTTGGCAATGTTGCTACTGCCTGGGCAGTGCGTCACACGTCGGCGAACGCCGGGATGACCGGATCGGTCAGGGCACCGACGGCGACCGCCCTGCGAGCGAATTCTCTCAGACCCGCGATCTGCCGCTCGCCAAGTGAGAAGTCGAGCGTACGGAAGTAGTGCGCGAGAGTCCGGGTGTCGAAGATCTCCCAGCGGGACGCCTGCGCCGCCACCTCGTCGACATGTTCCAACGCCTGGTCGCGACTTCGGATGAAGGCGTTGTGGACGTCCTTGACGATGCCAGGATTCGCCGTGGCGAAGTCCCGCCGTGCGGCCCAGACCGCGAAGACCATCGGCAGGCCGGTCCAGTCACGCCAGGCCTGCCCGAGGTCGTGCACCTGCAGCCCTCGGCGCGGGCCGTCATAGGTTGCGCGCAGGGCCACGTCACCGATGACGACCGCGGCATCAGCCTCGAGCATCATCGCGTTCACATCGGGCGGGCAACTGAAGTAGGCCGGGTGCACGCCGTGTACCTCTGCCAACCACATCTGTGCCAGCAGCACCGAAGTCCGGGAGGTCGAGCCGAGCGCCACCGGCCGGCCGTCCAGCTCGCTGAGCGGTCGCTGCGAGACCAGGTTGACCGATAACACCGGTCCGTCCGAGCCGACGGCGATGTCGGGCAGCAGCACGAGTTGGTCGGCGTTGCGCAGGTATTCGACCAGCGAGATCGGGCCGATGTCGAGCGAGCCGTCGACCAGCATCCGGTTCAGGTTGTCAGGAGTGTCCTTGGTCAGCTCGAGGTCCAGCAGGGCGCCGGAGCGCACCAGGCCCCAGTAGATCGGCAAGCAGTTCAGGAACTGGATATGACCGACTCGGGGGCGGGCCGCTGACAGCGAGGACACCCTCATGAGGCTACGCCGAACCGGCCCTGCACTAGGTTTGGCCAGGTGAGCGACGATCTCGAACTGGCCGCCGAGCTGGTGGTGCAAGCCGGCCGGCTCGCAGCCGACATGTTGGCCGGTGGGCTGACCACCGAGCACAAGACGTCGGTGTCGGACGTGGTGTCGGCCGCCGATCACGCCGCCGAGGAGCTGATCGTCCGGCGGCTGCGCTCCGAACGGCCCGACGATGGGCTGATCGGCGAGGAGGGCACGGCCGACGGGTCCACCGCGGCCGGCGGCCGGACCTGGTACATCGATCCCGTCGACGGCACGTACAACTTTCTGTCCGGACTGCCGTACTGGTGCTCGGCCATCGCCCTGGCCCAGCGGTTCGTGCCGGACGGGCCGCTGGTGGCGGTGCTGGGCGCGATCTATCACCCGTTCGCCGACGAACTGTGGCTGGGCGGTCTCGATCATCCGACCACACTCAACGGCGTGCCCATCCCCCAACTGGTCGATGCTCCGCTGTCGCAGTTGTCGGTGGCCAGCTACCTTCACCCGGCCACGCTGCCGGACGCCGGCGCGCGGGAACCGCTGCTGGCAGTCATGGCCCGGGCGGCAACCGTTCGGATGCTGGGCTCCGGGAGCGTCGAACTGGCCGCGGTCGCCGCGGGCAGGCTCGGCGCCTGGGCCCAGCACGATTCGGCGGACTGGGACTGGCTACCCGGAACCGCCATAGTGCACGCGGCAGGCGGCACTACCGAGGTGCTGCACCATCGCGGACACCGCTGGCACCTCGCGGGCAACCATCAGGCGGTCGCGGAGATGCGCACCGCCGTCCTGAGCTGAACCGCCGTCCTGAGCTGACCCGCCGTCCTGAGCTGACCCGCCGTCCCGAGCTGAACCGCCGTCCTGAGCTGACCGTTCAGCGCCGATCGCGTTTGCGGTCGCGTCCACGGGTGCGCCCGGCCTTGGAGTCGCCGTAGACCACGGTGCCCAGGGCGCCCGGGACCAGGAAGAACAGCCAGGCCCAGGCCCACCCGTGGAACGCGAAACCGCTGACGAAGAAGAGCGCCAGGCAGACGGGTCCGGCGATGGTAATCACGCGGGCGCCGTGCCGTTCCAGCAGTGAGCCACCGGCCGGCGGGATCGGGCCGACCTGAGCGGATCCCGGCTGCGCCGATACCGTCCGGGCGGGCGCGACAGGCCCGCTTCCGGCCGGAAGATCGGCGAACAGTGGCACCAGATCGTCGGAGAATCGTGCCACGGCGACCCGCTCGGCACGTTCGCTGTATTCGGCGGGGTCGAGCCGGCCGGCCCGCATGTGATCGCCGAGCGCGGTCAGGGCGGCATCCCGCTCGGCGCTGCCGATGCGGGTTCCGAAGTTCGAGGACTTGGTCATACCGCG
>JBBQFE010000246.1:0-5184 GCA_038321605.1 Mycobacteriales bacterium
CAGGAGGGCAACCTCGGCCTTATCCGCGCGGTCGAAAAGTTCGATTACACCAAGGGTTTCAAGTTCTCAACCTATGCAACCTGGTGGATCCGGCAGGCGATCAGCAGGGCGATGGCTGACCAGTCGCGAACCATCCGGCTGCCAGTCCATCTGGTCGAGCAGATCAACAAGATGCGGCGCATGCGGCGGGAGCTCGGCCAGGGCCTTGGTCGGGACGCGACCGACGAGGAGCTCAGCCACGAGCTGGACATCACCGTCGACCGCCTGCACGAACTCGTCGACCACGCCCGTGATCTAGTCAGTCTCGACCAGACGGTAGGTGCCGAAGAGGATTCGTCACTCGGAGATTTCATCGCAGACGCCGACGCCACGAAGCCTACCGAGGCAGTGGAGTTCGAGCTGATGCGACGACAACTGGCTGACGTTCTGAATTCGCTGGAGCCACGCGAGGCTGCGGTAGTGCGGCTTCGCTACGGCCTGGCCGACGGAAACCCGCACACCCTGGATGACATCGCCAAAAAGTTCAGTCTTTCCCGCGAGCGCATTCGACAGATCGAGCGCGAGACGATGGCCAAGCTGCGCCACCCGTCCCGGGCCCAGTCGTTGCGCGACTACCTGGACGCATAGTTCGGTCCTCCGGTCGGCGGTGCAGTTCGGACGACACAGGGGCGGTGCTCTTCGCGTGAGGAGCACCGCCCCTGTGCGTGTCCGGCAGAACCGCTAGCGTTCGGTTGATGGACCCGGTCAGCGCACTGCGGCAGATCGCATTTCTGCTCGAGCGAGCTCAGGCGCGCGACTACCGGGTCAAAGCGTTCAGAACCGCTGCGGCAGTAGTGCTCACGGAGGGCGAAGCTGCCCTGCGCGCACGCGCGGACGCGGGGAGCCTGAAGGACCTGCCCGGAATTGGCGATGCGACAGCGACGGTCATCACCCAGGCGTTGCAGGACAAAGTTCCCCAGTACCTGGCATCGTTGAAAGCCACCGAGAGCGAGCTCGTCGACCTGGACCCCGCCGGCGCCGCGTTGCTGGCCGCGTTACGCGGCGATCTGCACAGCCATTCCGACTGGAGCGACGGCGGCAGCCCGATCGAGGAGATGGCGGTGACGGCCGTCGAACTGGGTCACGAGTACCTCGCACTCACAGACCATTCGCCTCGGCTGACGGTGGCGCACGGGCTGACGGCACAGCGCCTGGAGCATCAGTTGGAGGTGCTGTCGACGCTACGGCCGCGTCTCGGCAGGTTCGAGCTGCTCAGCGGGATCGAGGTCGACATCCTGGACACCGGCGAGTTGGATCAACGACCTGACCTGCTCGAGCGGTTGGACGTGGTCGTCGCGTCGGTGCATTCGAAGTTGGCCATGGAGGCCCCGGCGATGACCCGACGGATGATCGCGGCGGTGCGCAATCCGGAAACCGATGTGCTGGGGCATTGCACCGGTCGACTCGTGGGCTCGAAGAAGCGGGCGCAGAGTGCCTTCGATGCTGAGGCGGTCTTCGATGCCTGCGCGCAGCACGGTGTTGCGGTGGAGATCAACTGCCGTCCAGAACGGCTGGATCCGCCCCCGGACCTGCTCGCTCTGGCCGTACGCGCCGGCTGTGTCTTCAGCATCGATACCGATGCGCACGCGCCGGGACAGTTGGACTGGCAACCTTTCGGGTGTCAGCGCGCGGCGGATGCAGGGGTATCCGCGGACCGGATCATCAACACCTGGCCGACCGAGCGGCTACGGGCCTGGACTGCTGAACGGCGCTGAGCTCCCGGCACGCGCAGCTACCGGCTCCCGCAGGTCAGCCGCGCGCCACCGGGTGTTGCGGATCGTTGATCCATTCGCTCCAGGATCCGGGGTAGAGCACCGGCTGGCGACCGAGCACGGTGAGGGCCAGTGCCGCGGTTGCCGCGGTGACTCCGGAACCGCAATACACGCCCACGCTGCCGTCGGGCGTCGCGAGACCGGCCGCCGCGAACTCACCCTGCAACTCCTCAACCGGGCGCAGGTGTCCGCTGCTGGTGACCAGCGAGGTGCTCGGCACGTTCACGGCACCCGGGATGTGGCCGGCCACCGGATCGATCGGTTCCAGCTCACCTAGGAACCGTTCCGGCGCGCGGGCGTCGACGAGACGTCCTGATCGGGCCCACTGGGCGGCGTCCCCTGCAGCCAGCACCGGTAGCGACCCCGGGTGCAGCGTGACCGAACCGGGCGCTGCTTGCTCCGGTCCGGCCACCAGTGCGCCGTCCACCGCCGTCCAGGCGGCCAGGCCACCGTCCAGAACCCGGACGCTTTCGACACCTGCCCACCGCAGCACCCACCAGGCACGGGCCGCTGCGGTGGACGACGCCGCGTCGTAGACCACCACATCGCTGTCGTCGGCTATGCCCCACTGCCTCGCCCGCCGTTGGAGGCGTACCGGATCCGGCAGCGGATGCCGCCCCCGGGGCCCCGGCGGATCAGCGAGGTCGGCATCAAGATCGCAGAACTGGGCACCAGGAATATGCCCGGCCAGGTAAGCATTGTGCTGGGACGGCGATCCGAGTATCCATCTGACATCGAGAACCACTGGTGGACGTGTCGCCAACGCGGCCGCCAGCTCGGAGACACCCATCAGCGGCGTAACCGCGGTGCTGTTCATAATGACGGTTCTAACATGTTTCTTTGCGATTGTGCCCGGCCGCGGCAGCAGCGGCATGAAAGAGGTCTGCGTTGAACACCCAGCAGCACCACCACAGTGATCTCATCGACACGACCGAGATGTACCTACGGACCATCTACGAACTGGAAGAAGAAGGCGTCACCCCGCTCAGGGCCAGGATTGCCGAGCGTCTCAGCCAGTCGGGCCCGACGGTGAGTCAGACGGTAGCCCGGATGGAGCGTGACGGCCTGGTCAGCGTGGAGAGCGATCGCCACCTGCGCCTCACCGATGCGGGACGCCACCTCGCCGTTTCGGTCATGCGCAAGCATCGGCTGGCCGAGCGGCTGCTGCTGGATGTGATCGGTCTGGAATGGGACCAGCTGCACATCGAAGCGTGCCGATGGGAACACGTCATGAGCGATGCAGTCGAGCGGCGGATCCTGGCGCTGCTGGAAAAGCCGCTGGTATGCCCGCACGGCAACCCTATTCCCGGTCTGGAGGATCTCGGACTTCCGTTCAACGGATCCGACGACCGGGGAATCCTGGCCACGCTCGCGGCCTCGGTGACCGAGTCGCCCGTGCTGATCCGCGTGGAGCGGATCAGCGAGAACCTCCAACCCGATGCCGAACTGATGCGGTTGCTGGCCAGTTCCGGCATGACGCCCGGCCGGACCGTGAGCGCCAGTCGCGTCGGCGGGGGCATCCAGGTCACGGGCGGACCCGTCGAGGCGATCATCGGCGTGCCGGTGGCCGAGGGCATCTTCGTCTCGGCGGTCAGCTGAACAGCAACCCCTGAGCAGTCTCCCTCAGTTGGCGACCTGGGCCGCGCAGTCACTGCGTCGGTGACCTGAGCGGCGCCGTGGTGCGCGGATCGAGTCCGCCGCGGACGGCCTGCAGCAACAGCCGGGCCGCGGAGTAACCCGGATTGGACTCGAGGGCCTGCTCCGCCGCCATCGCAGACAGGGTGCCGTTGCCTTCACGCCACTGCTGCCAGCCGAAGAGGAAGAGCGGCGCGGCGTCGTAGGGCGCAGGGAGCCGGCGCAGCAGCTGGAGCATCAGCGCACCGCAATCGAGCGTCCGGTCATCCACCGCAAGCCATAACCCGTCCCGCACTCCGATATCTGCCAGCGCGACGCCGTAGCGGGCGATCTGGCGCGCGGTTGGTCCGGTACCGGACCCAGACTGTGCCGACGCGTTCTGCGCAGCCTTGACCAGCGCCCGCGCATCCCTGGCGAGCGTGCGACGGAGGCAGTTGGTCAATGCTGCATGGGTGATTCTGTTCTCGGCCCAGTCGATCTGCGGTAGTAGTCGATCGCGCTTGAGAGGTGAAAGTCCCACCAGCTGCGCGGCGAGGTCGGACCTGTCCGGCAGGGCGACGAGTCCGGCAAAGGTTGCCTCCGCAGCGACGCGGGATGCGCGATGCGTCCTTGGTGTGCCGCCCGGCGGGCAGCAGCTGGCGATCCGGCATTCCAGTGACCGCCAGCTGCACGCATCCACCACCAGCACGTCCAGCAGTATCAAACCCGCCACGACGGCCGCGCCACGTACGGCTTCTGCTGCGCCCTCAAGAAGACCTGCCGATCGCGCGGGCGCATCCGGCTCGGTGAAGATGAGGGCCACCAGCGACTGAGCTCCTGATCGGTCCGCGGCCTGCATCAGCGGCGCCAGGTCCGCTGCGTTCAGTGCCCCGTCGGGTAGGTCCACCCGGCAGGCGAGCTGGACCTCACTTCTACCGCCGGGCGGTTCGCCGGCAACCGCTGCCAGCGCGAGCAGCACCAGGCTCTCCACCGGATGAAAACCCAGCAGGTAGGGCACCACCTCGACCAGTTCGCCGGGCTCGCCCAGCCGGATTCGCGCAATATCGGTGAACGTCATGACCCGAGCGTGCCTACCCGGCGACGCGCAGGAGGCAGCGTCGACCAGCCTGTGGACGACTGCGGGTCTGTCCACAGCCCCGGCAGGATTGTCAGCTACATGAGCTACAGCGGGTTGGCCCGCCAGGACTCGGCTGCCTTGCTCAACCCCAGCGCAGCCTCGGCGTTCCTGCTGGCAAGCTCGCGCTCCCGGGCGCTGTCCGAGCCGGCCTCCGCCCACTCCAGGCGACCCGCGGCCACCACCCGGAAGAACGCCGCCGCCCGTTCCAGGGCGACGGCGAAGTCCCCCACGTACACCCCGCGCAGCACGGCGTCGGCCATGCTCGCAACCGCTGCCGGGTCGGCGTCATCCGACACACCGGCCACCACCTCGTCGGCCGGCGCGAAGCCTCGCCCGGCCCGCCAGAGCCGGGTCACCTCGTCGCCGTTGCCGTAGCACCAACGGCGGAGCACGTACAACGCCCAGAGCGCGCCCGCGAGACTGGACGGCTGCTCGTCGCGCCACAGCTCTGCCAGGGTGTCTAGGCCGACCCGCTCGGCCAGGTCCACCAGCGAATCGTCGCCCTGCGCGCGGCCCTGGGTGATCACCGCAGCAGCGGTCATCGCCGCCAGTTCCGAGCGGGCGAAGGGTTCCACCGCCGGGTAGGAGCCAGCGATGCTCTCCAGGTCTGCCCGGCGAGCG
>JBBQFE010000247.1:0-5178 GCA_038321605.1 Mycobacteriales bacterium
TCCAGCTCCTGCGGGTAGGCATGTTCGGCCAGGTCGTACTTGCGGGAGTTCGGCCGAAGAATCTCCACCGACACCTGGTGGGCCTGCGACAGCAGGAAGGCGAACTTCTTGGGCACCTCGAGATTGATGCTCATACCAGCACGGCCCCTTCCATCACGGCGATCGCTCTGAGGTCGCGGTACCACCGTTCGACCGGATGTTCCTTGACGAACCCGTGGCCACCGAGCAGCTGGACGCCGTCGCTGCCGATCTTCATGCAGTACTCAGCACAGAGCCTGCGGGCCAACGCGACCTGCCGGGCGTGCGGCCGGCCCTGCTCAGCGAGGCTCGCCGCACGGTAGGTAGCCAGCCGCATGCCTTCGAGTTCGATGCCGATGTTGGCGACCATGAACGCGACGGACTGCCGATTGCTGACCGGCTCGCCGAACGCGATCCGCTCGTTGACATAGCCGATGACGTAGTCCAGCACCGCCTGACAGGTGCCCAGCGACAGCGCCGACCAGCCGAGCCGGGACAGCCTGATGCACTCGGTGTAGGCCCGAGCCCGATCCTCCGCCGAAGCGCCGCCGATGAGAGCGGACTCAGCGACGACCACGCCGTCCAGCAGCACCCGTCCCAGGTTCGCAGCGCGTAGGCCCATCGACGGTTCCGCCTCGATCGACAGGCCGGTGCCGCCGGCTTCGACGAGGAACAGGGCCGGTCCGCTGCCGTGCAGGTCCGCAGCCACGATGAACAGTTCCGCGGCGGCCGCGTTGGGCACCAGGGACTTGGTGCCGGACAGCACGTAGCCGCCCGCGCTTCGACGGGCGGTGGTGCGCAGCGCGAACGGGTCGAACAGGGCGGTGGGTTCCAGTACCGCCAGCGCTGCCGTCGGAGGGTTGTCACCGACGAAGGCCGGCAGGTACGTCGACTGTTGCTGCTCATCGCCCCACAGCGAGATCGCGGTGCTGACCGCGGCGGGAGCCAGCAGGGCCACGGCCAGTCCCAGGTCCCCGTGGGCTAGCGCCTCGGCGACGAGCACGTTGGTGACGGTGGACCGCTCGGCACCTGCACCGCCGAGCTCGCCGGGGATGCCGAGCAGCGCGAGCCCCTGTGAGTTGGCGGCGGTACGGACGAGCCTGTCCGGTGCGTGACAGGTCTCGTCGGCCTCGGCCGCTGCAGGACGCAACTCGCGCGCGGCGAAGTCCCGCACCGCCCCCGTGATCAGCGACTGCTCCTCGGTGGGGGTCAGATCGAAGAGGTCAGGGGAACCGGCGCTGGGCAACCGGGTCGGCCCGGAGCCGCTTTCGGCGCGGGCCGCGGCGAAGCGTCGACCAGCGGCCCCCGCTGTCTTGAAACCGGTCCTGGTGGCCTGATAGACCGCGTTCTCCACCGGCTTGCGCAGTCCGAGCCGATCCAGCAGGGGCGCTCCGGCCACCTTGTTGAGGACCGCCAGACCGACACCCATGGCATCTCGTCGCGGCGTCATCGCTGTCCAGCCGGCAGCGGTTTGGGTAGACCCTCGGGTGCACTCATGAATACATGATACTCACGGTATCGTATATCTCGCCCACTCAGAGCGCCGCCGTGTGATCAACTCGGTACTGTTTGCACTTGGTTACCGGTCGGTAGCCGTGCCAATCTGACAGTCGGTTGCACCATCCGGCGATTGTGGAGGACCTTGTGGCGCTGCGTATCACGCTGACCCTCATCCTGACCCTGGGCACGGCTGCCATCGCCGGGCGACGGGTGTTGTGGCTGGTCAAGCTGATCCGCTCCGGCCAGCCCGCCCTCGGGCGCGGCAAGGGTCCGAAGCCGCGGGTGCTCAACGACGCCGAAGAGGTGCTCGGGCAGAAGAAGCTGCTGATGTGGTCGGTTCCCGGCCTGGCACACTTCTTCACCTTCTGGGGATTCCTGGTTCTCAACCTGACGATCCTCGAGGCCTACGGCGCGCTGCTGATCAACCGCGATTTCCACATTCCGCTGGTGGGCAAGTGGCAGGTCCTGGGCTTCTTCGAGGACTTCTTCGCCGTCGCGGTGCTGGTGGGCCTGGCCACCTTCGCGGTGCTGCGGGTGCGCAACGCTCCGGAACGCAAGCAGCGGGCTTCCCGTTTCTACGGCTCCCACACCGGCCCCGCCTGGGTGATCCTGGGCATGATCACGCTCGTCATCATCACGCTGCTGCTGCTGCGGGGTGCCCAGATGAACGCCGGGCAGTTTCCGTTCGGCCGTTCGAAGTGGACGTTCGCCTCGTACCTCACCGCCAAGGCCCTCGGCAGCGGAAGCTACAACACCGGCCTGGCGACGGTGTTCCTGTTGGCACAGGTCGCGGTGGTGCTCGCCTTCCTGGTGATCGTGACGTACTCCAAGCACCTGCACATCGCGACCGCGCCGATCAACGTGTACTTCAAGCGGCTGCCGAAAGCCCTCGGTGCGCTGCTGCCGGTCACCGACGGGGACGGCAAGCCGATCGACTTCATGGACGTGGAGAACCTGTCCGAGGACACCGTCTTCGGAAAGGGCAAGATCGAGGACTTCACCTGGAAGGGTTACCTGGACTTCGCCACCTGCACCGAGTGCGGTCGCTGCCAGTCCCAGTGCCCCGCGTGGAACACCGGTAAGCCGCTGTCGCCGAAGCTGCTGATCATGGACCTGCGCGACCACATGTTCGCCAAGGCGCCGTACCTGCTGGGCGGCAAGGCCGTCCCGGACGAGGGCGCCGTCGAGGTCGGCGACACCGGTGCCGCGGGCGGCCACGGCCACGGCGTCCCGGAGTCCGGCTTCGGCCGGGTCGAGGGCACCAACGCTGCCCAGTACAACCGGCCCCTGGTCGGCGACGCCGCATCCCTCGGGGTCATCGACCCGGACGTCCTCTGGTCCTGCACCACCTGCGGCGCGTGCGTCGAGCAGTGCCCGGTGGACATCGAGCACATCGACCACATCGTCGACATGCGGCGCTATCAGGTGCTCATCGAGTCGTCCTTCCCGTCCGAGGCCGGCACCATGCTGCGCAACCTGGAGAACAAGGGCAACCCGTGGGGGCTGCCCACGAAAAACCGCGAGGACTGGGCCAACGAGCTCGACTTCGACGTCCGCCGGGTCAACCCCGGTGAGCAGCTGCCCGCCGAGGTCGAATACCTGTTCTGGGTGGGTTGCGCAGGCGCGCTGGAAGATCGTTCGAAGAAGGTCACCAAGGCCTTTGCCGAACTGCTGAACGTGGCCGGTGTCGAGTTCGCGATCCTGGGCAAGAACGAGACCTGCACCGGTGACTCAGCACGCCGCCTCGGCAACGAGTTCGTCTTCCAGATGCTGGCCGCCGAGAACGTGGCGACGCTGAACTCGATCGAGCGTTCGCACCCGCTCAAGATCGTGGCGACCTGCCCGCACTGCTTCAACACCATCGCCAACGAGTACCCGCAGATCGGCGGCAACTACGAGGTCGTGCACCACACGCAACTGCTGGCGAAGTTGGTTGCCGATGGCCGGCTGACCCCGGTCGAGCCGGTCGACAAGAACGTGACCTACCACGACCCCTGCTACCTGGGGCGGCACAACAAGGTCTACACGCCGCCACGCGATGTGCTCGGAGCGATCCCGGCCCTCAAGTCGCAGGAGATGCACCGCTGCAAGGAACGCGGCTTCTGCTGTGGCGCCGGCGGCGCGCGGTTCTGGATGGAGGAGAAGATCGGCAAGCGCATCAACAGCGAGCGCACCGACGAGGCACTGGGGCTTGACCCGGACCTGATCTCCACCGCCTGCCCGTTCTGCATGGTGATGCTGTCCGATGCTGTCAACGAGAAGAAGTCCGCAGGCACGGCGAAGGATCACGTGCAGGTCCTCGATGTCGCGCAGATCCTGCAGCAGTCCATGGGTCGGCCGGTCGCCGTCGCGGCTGCCGATCCCGAGCAGCCGTAGCGGACCGGTCGTCGGCTGGCCGCCTCAGTCCTTCAGCCTGGTCTCAAATTTTCAGCCTGGTCTCAAGCGTTCAGCCTGGTCTCAAGGGTTCAGCTTGGTCTCAAGCGTTCAGCAGCGGGATGTCGATCATCGGTGCCGGGATTCCGAAACCCTCGACCAGCTCCACCGCGTGCGGCCGCAGTTCACCGCACAGCTCGTTGATCACCGGCGACAGCTGCTTGGTGCGGGCCACCGTCAAGCGGCCGTGCTCGACGAACCAGGCGCGCTCGGCCTCCACCGTGGTGAGCACGTACAGGTCACACACCTTGTCCAGCAGGGCCTTGGCCGCTGGATCCTCGCACCTGTCGATCCCGGCGACGAACGCCTCGAGCACGATCCGGTCGACGTGCGCCTGAGCGGTGGCCAGCAGATGGTCCTGGCAGGCGTTGAACACGGCGAACGAGTCCTCGGCAGTGGCCGCCCGGCGCAGGCGCCGCGCGAGGCCCTCGAGCAGATGCTTCTCGCGGAAGTCGAAGAGCGAGATGTGCCAACCGCGGTCGGTCCATTCGGCGTCGTCGTCACGTCCGGCAGCGTCGACCATCCGCTGGATGAGGCCGCGCGCCGCAGTCCGCTCCAGCACACTGCTGAACGCCTGGTTTGCCACGAACCTGACGGTGCCCACCACGTCGAGCTCGCCGAAATGATCCCGATAGCTGGTCAGCAGCTCCTTGGCCACCAGCTGGAGCAGCACCGTGTTGTCACCCTCGAAGGTGGTGAACACATCGGTGTCCGCCTTCAGATCGGCCAGTCGGTTCTCCGAGAGGTAGCCGGCTCCACCGCAGGCTTCCCGGGCGGTCTGGATGGTCTTGGTCGCATGCCAGGTTGCGGCCGCCTTCACCCCGGCCGCGCGAGCCTCCAGTTCACGCCGTCGCGGATCGTCCGGATCGCCGTCGGTGAAGACCTCGTGCAGCGTTTCCACCAGCGCGGACTGGGCAAAGTGCAGGCCGTAGGTCTTGGCCAGCAGCGGCAGCAACTTGCGCTGGTGAGCCAGGTAGTCCAGCAGGACGACCTCGGACGGCCCGGCGAAGCCGGCTCGGGCCGGCGCCTCGAACTGGGTGCGTCGCTCGGCGTACCGAACGGCGATGCTGAGCGCGACCTTGGTGGCGCTGGCGGCAGCCCCCGCCACGCTGATCCGGCCCTGGATGAGCGTGCCCAACATGGTGAAGAAGCGCTTGGTGGCGTTGTCGATGTCGGTCACGTAGCTGCCGTCGGCGAGGACATCGGCGTACCGGTTCAGCAGGTTCT
>JBBQFE010000248.1:0-5178 GCA_038321605.1 Mycobacteriales bacterium
CTGAGCGGTGTTGTAGGGGCCGAACAACCAGACATGGTTGATCTGGGCCAGCCCGCCGAGCGCTGCACAGACGGCGAAAACGATGAAGAAGAATCCACCGGCCTTGGCAGCGTACGTCGGGTACATCCGCTCGCCGCTCACCGTGGCTTCGGTCTTGCCCGGGCCGGGGAACTCGGTGTGCTTCTGCTTGATCAGCAGCGCCATGTGGGCGCCGATCAGGCCGGCCAGGATGCCGGGGACCAGCAGCACGTGGACGATGTAGAGCCTGCCGATGATCTCCGTGCCGGGGAACTTGCCACCGAAGACCAGGAAGGCGGCCCAGGTTCCGATGACCGGGATGGACTGGATGATCGCCTCGGCGATCCGCAGGCCGGTACCTGACAGCAGGTCGTCGGGGAGCGAATAGCCGGCGAAGCCCTCGACCAGGCCGAGCGTGATCAGCCCGATGCCGATCAGCCAGTTCAGCTCGCGGGGCTTGCGGAAGGCACCGGTGAAGAACACCCGGAACATGTGGATGGTCATCGAGGCCATGAACAGCAGCGCCGACCAGTGGTGGATCTGGCGAAGGATCAGCCCGCCGCGGACGTCGAAGGAGATGTTCAGGGTGGAGGCGTAGGCACGCGACATCTCCACACCCTGCAGGGGAACGTACGAGCCGTCGTACCGGACCTCTGCCATGGAGGCGTCGAAGAAGAACGTCAGGAACGTGCCGGTGAGAATCAGGATGATGAACGAGTACAGCGCGATCTCGCCCATCATGAACGACCAGTGGTCGGGGAAGACCTTGTTCAGCTGCTTGCGAGCGCCCGCTGCAAGCCCCAGTCGTTCTTCCGCCCACTTGCCGGCCTTGCCCTGCGGCGTACGCGGCTTGTCGAACCGTCTCGGACTAGGCACGGTTGGTGACTCATTGATCGACGTCGTCATGGCCGCTCCCAAAATGCCGGGCCTATTGCCTCGGGAAAGTCTCCCTTGGAAACAAAGTACTGCTTGCCGTCCACAATTTCGACATCAAGTGGCAGCTTGGGGAGACTGCGCGTTGCCGGGCCGAAAACCGGTTTGGCGTCCTGCAGAACGTCGAACTGGGACTGGTGACACGGGCACAGCAGGCGACCCGTCTGCTGCTCGTACAGCGAGGCCGGGCACCCTGCGTGCGTGCAGATCTTGGAGTAGGCGACGTAGTCGCCCCATTGGTAGGAATCCTGGCCCTTGCGCGACTTGACGACCTGGCCGGGACGCAACCGGATGAGCAGGGTGGGGGAGTCACCGGCCTTCACGCCGCCGGGTACGCCCGGAAAGACAGTCTCGATGCCACCTGGCAGCAGGTCGTCCGGGCTGATCCGTCGCCCATCGGCGTAGACCATCGGCACACCCTTGGTCCACATGGTGTGGAACAGGCTCTGGTTGGGTCCCTTGTTCGGCTTCTTGATCATGGCGCCGACGAGGGCCACCAGCGGCACCGCGGCCAGCGCGCCACCGGCGAGGCCGATGGTCGACTTCAGCATGGACCGTCGTGCGACGCCGAGATCGTTGAACCCGGTCATCAACGTTGCGGTAGTCATGATCTGCTCGGCCTCGGTCGAGGGACCGCCGTGCCGTTCCTGGACTGCCTCTTCCTCTGGCAGCAACCACTTCGCCCACAGCACCACACCGATACCGATACAGGCCAACGCCAGTCCGAGCAGCGCACCCAGCAGCGGCGTGAAGTAGCGGAAGCTCTGGCTTCCCTCGCCCGGCAGCCTCCACTCGAACGGGATCGCGCCGCAGAACACCACGATGAATCCGACGGCCGCGAGGAAGCCGAGCAGGAAGATGCTGGCGATGGTCCGTTCCGCACGCTTCTCGGCCCGGGTGCCGGCGATCGGGAACCGCTCACGACGATGGACGATGTAGACGCCGTCGATCTCAGCGCCGGCGATCATCGCCTCTTCGTGACTCATCTGCGCCAGTTCCTCGGGACTGGGCTCAGACCCCGCGCTGTGCGGATCCTCGTTGGTGCTGCTCACGATTTGCGTCCGATCCACAAGATGGCGACCATCAGCACTCCGAGGCCGGCGGTCCAGACCAGCAGGCCCTCGGTCACCGGACCGAGCCGGGCCAGGCCGGCCCCGCCGGGATCCTTGGAGGCCTTGATGTTCTGGATGTAGGTGATTATGGCCAGCTTCTGCTCCGGAGTGATCTGGTTGTCGGAGAACACCGGCATGTTCTCGGGTCCGGACAGCATGGCTGTGTAGATCTGGGTGTTGGTGGCTTCGCTCAGGCCGGGCGCGACCTTGCCCGCCGACAGCGGAGCGCCACGACCGGTCGCTCCGTGACAGGAGGCGCAGTTGAGCCGGAACAGCTCGCCGCCCGCGGAGATGTTCTTGATGTCACCCTGCACGTCGGTGGGGATCTGCGGTCCACCGCCGAAGGAGCCGACATACGCCGACAGTTGCCGGGTCTGCTCCTCGTCGAAGCGCGCTGTCTTGCGTAGATTGTTGGCGCCCTGCGAGACCGCCGGCATGCGTCCGGTGCTGACCTGGAAGTACGACGAGGCGGCACCGACGCCGATCAGGCTCGGGCCACGACCGCTGACGCCCTGCAGGTTCGCACCGTGGCAGGTGATGCAGCTGGTCTCATACAGCTGCCGGCCCTTCTCGACGTCCTGGGCGCTGACTGCTGTATCGGCGGCGCCGGAGGACGGTGCCAGCAGCGCGTAACCGCCGCCGACCGTGATCAGCGCGCCCACCAGCACCGCGGCGCTGGTCAGCTTGCGGCGCAGACCACCGCGGCGTCCGACCGTCGACTTCTTCTTCCAGGCGTTGGCCGGATCCGAGGTCCCGGCGTGGTTCGGGGCGGCCAACTGGGCCGGCCGGCCCCCACTCGACACGGCTGGCTCGAAGCCGAGGTCAGTGTCCGCGTCGACGTTGTCGTCGGTCATGGACATCCTTTCGCTGATCGCCGTAACTACGACGTGCCGGGCAGAAGCTGAGGTGCTGATAGTGACGGTACCTATTACTGGATCAGGTAGATCGTGGCGAACAGACCGATCCACACGATGTCGACGAAGTGCCAGTAGTACGACACGACGATGGCTGCCGTGGCCTGGGCCGGCGTGAACCGACCGAGTGCCGTCCGGCCCATGAAATACAGGAAGGCGATCAGGCCGCCGATGACGTGCAGCCCGTGGAAACCGGTGGTCAGGTAGAACACCGATCCGTAGCCGGAGGAGGACAGCGTCATGCCTGCCTCGTGCACGCCGTCGACGATCGCGGAGTTGTGGTACTCGTTGACGTTCATCCGGTACTCGTTGGCCTGGCCCAGGACGAAGATCAGCCCCATGAAGAACGTGACCAGGAACCAGCGCCGCAGCCCGTAGACGTTGCCGCGTTCGGCGTCGAACACCCCGTACTGGCACGTCACCGAGGAGGCGACCAGGAGGATCGTGAAGGGCGTGGCATACCAGATGTTCAGGTGGGTGACGGGCCAGTGATTGAGGTTGTTCGCGCGCACCGTGAAGTACATGGCGAACAGGCCCGCGAAGAACATCAGCTCGCTGGAGAGCCAGACGATGGTTCCGACGGCGACCAGGTTCGGTCGCGTCAACGAATGAACCCTGGACGAAGGGAAGCGCTCTGCCGAGGCAGCCGGTGCGGTCGAGGTCACCCTGGCATTATTGCCTGATCTCGCGCACGCCGGTGGCGCGGGGGGCACCCAGCGCGTCGTGATGTTTTCCTCACCACTCGACGGGGGCCCGACACCGGCCGGATACCATTGGCGACAGCCTCGTCCAAGCCGGTTGCTGAACGATCAGCGCCGCCCTCATCGATAAGGACGTCCACTGCCGATGATCGGTTCCCCGTCCAGCGCTCCCAACGTCGCGGTGCTCGTCTACAGCCAGCACGAGGCCGTGCGGAGCGCGGTGCGTACGGCGGTCGGACGGCGTGCCGCCAGTGACCTGCCGCGCATCGACTGGGTGGAATGTGCCAACTACAGCCAGGTCAAGGACCAGTTGGATTCCGGGGACATCGACCTGGCGATCTTCGACGGCGATGCCCAGCCGACCGGTGGCATCGGGCTGTCCCGGCAGTTCAAGAACGAGATCACCGACTGCCCTCCGATCATCGTGCTGATCCTGCGGCAGGTCGACCGGTGGCTGGCTGCGTGGTCGCAGGCCGATGGCGTCATCGTCCGTCCGATCGACCCGGTTGCCGCTGCCGCAGCCGTTGCCGACGCGTTGCGCACCCGCGCCGCGGCGATTCCGGTCATTCGCTGATTCTCTGTCACGCATGAGGATCGGCAGCCTGTGAGCGCCCCGGTGCCGACCTGGCCCGCCGTGTTGTCGCAGTTGATGCAGGGACGGGAGCTGCCCGCCGAGTCCACCGCCTGGGCCATGGCCGAGATAATGGCCGGTGAGGCCACCTCGGCTCAGGTCTCGGCTTTTGCCGTGCTGTTGCGTGCCAAGGGCGAAACAGCCGGCGAGCTTTCGGGTCTGGTGCGGACGATGCTCGCTCGGGCGACCCCGGTAGTCGTGCAGGGGCGATCGGTGGATCTGGTGGGGACCGGCGGTGATGGTGCGCACACGGTGAACATCACCACGATGGCGGCGCTGGTGGTCGCGGGTGCGGGACGCCAACTGGTCAAACATGGCAACCGCAGCGCGTCCTCGCTGTGCGGTGCCGCCGACGTTCTCGAGCGGCTCGGGGTTGCCATCGACCTGGGTGCCGCGGGGGTCGCGGCCACGGTGGCGGAGGTCGGCATCGGCTTCTGCTTCGCGCCCGTGTTCCATCCAGGGATGCGCCACGCCGGCCCGACGCGACGCGAGATTGGCGTTCCGACGGCCTTCAACGTGCTCGGCCCGCTGACCAACCCGGCGAGACCGGCGGCGGCGGCCATCGGTTGCGCCGACGTCCGGATGGCGCCGGTGATGGCCGAGGTGTTCGCGGCCCGGGGCGACACCGCGCTGGTCTTTAGGGGCGAGGACGGACTGGACGAGCTGACCACGACCACCACTTCTCGGGTCTGGCTGGCTGCCGACGGTTCGGTACGCGAGGACCGCTTGGATCCGCGGGACTTCGGGATGGCGATGGGGTCTCCGGAGGACCTTCGCGGGGGCGATTCCGACTACAACGCCGCCGTGGTGCGCTCCGTGCTCACCGGCGCGCAGGGTCCGGTGCGCGACGCGGTGCTGCTGAACGCGGC
>JBBQFE010000249.1:0-5171 GCA_038321605.1 Mycobacteriales bacterium
ACCTTGCGTCCGCGACGGTCCTGCCACGCCGATCCCGCCTCCAACCCGCGTTAACTCGAAAAGGCCAAGTGCCTGGCCGCTGACCAGGTCTTCCTCGATCTCCAGGATGCGCTCGCGCCGCTGGCCAAGCCCGACGCCCGCAAGAACATCGTGGCCGCGCTCAACGACGGTGGCTGGGGCGACAAGATCCTCGCGGTCCGGGTGAACGATCTGACCACTTCCTGGACGTACCGCGACGTGATCGAGGTGGTGGAGGGCGCCGGGTCGAACCTCGACTGCATCATGCTGCCGAAGGTGCAGAGCGCGGCGCAGGTGCAGTGGCTGGACATGCTGCTCACCCAGATCGAGAAGACCATGGGCTACGAGGTCGGCAAGATCGGTATCGAGGCGCAGATCGAGAACGCTCAGGGCCTGATCGCCATCGACGCCATCGCCAAGGCGTCGCCGCGGGTGCAGGCGTTGATCTTCGGGCCGGCGGATTTCATGGCCTCGATCAACATGAAGAGCCTGGTGGTCGGCGAGCAGCCGCCGGGATACGACGTCGGGGATGCTTATCACCACATCCTGATGTCGATCCTGATGGCGGCCCGGGCCAACAACAAGCAGGCCATCGACGGGCCGTACCTGCAGATCCGCGATGTCGAGGGCTACCGGAAGGTGGCCCGGCGATCGGCCGCGCTGGGCTTCGACGGCAAGTGGGTGCTGCATCCCGGACAGGTCGACATCGCCAACGAGGTGTACGCCCCGTCGCAGGAGGATTACGACCACGCCGAGCTGATCCTGGACGCCTATGACTTCTACACCTCGGAGGCCGGCGGCAAGAAGGGTTCGGCGATGCTCGGCGACGAGATGATCGATGAGGCGTCGCGGAAGATGGCCCTGGTGGTGTCGGCGAAGGGACGCGCGTCCGGGTTGACCCGCACCTCGACGTTCACGCCCCCGGAGGCCTGAGAGTCATCTCACCGGGCGGCGTTCCGGGTAGCACCTCGGGGCGCCCCGGTTCACACTGAGACACCGACTGCGAAGGATGTTCCGCCATGGCCCGCCTTGCCCAGACTGCTGATCTGACCGAGTTCCAGCGAGAGATCCTGTCCACGGTGCATGACTTCGTGGACCGCGAGATCATCCCGGTCGCCAACGATCTTGAGCACGCTGACGAGTACCCGGAGCAGATCGTCAAGGGCATGGCCGAGATGGGGCTGTTCGGTCTGATGATCCCGGAGGAGTACGGCGGCCTCGGTGAATCACTGCTGACGTACGCGCTGGTGGTGGAGCAGATCGCCCGCGGCTGGATGAGCGTGTCGGGCGTGATCAACACGCATTTCATCGTTGCCTACATGGTGATGCAGCACGGTACGGACGAGCAGAAGTCGCGGCTGCTGCCGAAGATGGCGGCGGGTGACTTCCGTGGCGCGTTCTCGATGTCGGAGCCCGATGTCGGTTCGGACGTCTCGGGGATCAAGTCGCGGGCCACCCAGGACGGCGACGATTTCGTGCTGAACGGGCAGAAGATGTGGCTGACCAATGGCGGCCGTTCGTCGGTGGTGGCGACGCTGGTCAAGGACGAGTTGGGTGCCGATTCGGTCTACAAGAACATGACGACGTTCCTGGTGGAGAAGGAGCCGGGGTTCGGGGAGACCCGTCCGGGGCTGACCATCCCCGGCAAGCTGGAGAAGATGGGCTACAAGGGCGTCGAGACCACCGAGATGATCCTGGACGGGGTGCGGGTGTCGGGCGATGACATCCTCGGCGGCCCGGACAAGCGGGGTTCCGGTTTCTACCAAATGATGGACGGCGTCGAGGTCGGCCGGGTGAATGTCGCCGCGCGTGCCTGCGGGATCTCGATCCGGGCGTTCGAGCTGGCGATTGCGTATGCCCAGCAGCGGAAGACCTTCGGCAAGCCGATCGCCGAGCACCAGGCGATCGCGTTCAAGCTCGCCGAGATGGCGACCAAGGTCGAGGCCGCGCACCTGATGATGGTGAGTGCGGCGCGGCTGAAAGACGAGGGCAAGCGCAACGACGTCGAGGCAGGGATGGCCAAACTGCTCGCGTCGGAGTACTGCGCCGAGGTCACCCAGGATTCGTTCCGGATCCACGGCGGTTACGGCTATTCCAAGGAGTATGAGATCGAGCGCCTGATGCGCGAGGCACCGTTCCTGCTGATCGGTGAGGGTACTTCGGAGATCCAGAAAACCATCATCAGCCGGGGACTGCTCAAGCAGTACAAGCTCTGAGTGCGGTACAAGCTGTGTTGGCGGTCAGTCGGCGGCGGTGACCCGCGCCGTCATCCGGACCGCCAGCACGCCCAGCACCCCCGCTAGCGCAGCGAACGTCGGCAGCACCCACAGGGCCGAGTGCACCGAGGTCGCGTTGGCCAGCGGGCCCAGCGCGGCGGGGCCGATCAGGAACCCCAGGTAGGAGAAGCTGGACACCACCGCCAGTTTCGGTCCCTCCGGTCCGGGACCGTCCGCAGCGGTGGAGAAGAACACCGGCACCATGATCGACAACCCGACGCCGAGGCAGGCAAAGCCCAGCGATGCCCCGATCAGCGTGTTGTTGATCAGGCCCGCGGACATGCCCACCGCACCGATCGCGGCCAGCATCGCCAGGCTCCTCGTCCGTCCCAGCGCGAGCACAACCCGGTCGCCGATCATCCTCCCGAACGTCATGGTCATCGTGAAGGCGATGAACGCAACGCCGGTGTGACCCGCGGACACCCTGAGATCGTCGCGCAGGTAGACCGGGGACCAGTCAGCGGCAGCCCCTTCGGCGAGCATGGCGCAGATGCCCGCAATGCCGAGCAGCAGCAGCCGCTTCTCGAAGGTGCGCTTGCCGGCCGGCTTCGGGGGAGCCACGCGGTCGGCCAGGTAATGCCGGCACCAGAACAGCGTCCCAGCGGCGATCAGGACGGCGAGGATCGCCTGCTGGCTGGCCAGTCCGAGGTGGCGCCCGCTGCCGATGGAGCCGACGATGGTGCCCGCCACCGTGCCGACACTCCAGTAGGCGTGGAAGCTCGACATGATCGGTCGGCCGTACCGTTTTTCGATCTGCACCGCCTGGGCGTTCATCGAGATATCCAGTGCTCCGTTGAACACGCCCCACAACGCGAGTGCTGCGAAGAGGCCGCCCAGGTTGCCGGCCAGTCCGGGGCCAACGATGAACACGTAGGTGCCCAACGCCGTCACCAGGGTCATCCGGGCGCTGCCGAAGCGGGTGATGAGCCGACCGATGACGACCATGGACAGCACCGCGCCAATGGCGGGTCCGAGCAATGCCAGACCGAGGGCCGCATCGGATAGCCCAAGGCGTGCCTTGACCTCGGGGATATGCGGCACCCAGGCGGCGAACAGGAATCCGTTGAAGGTGAACGTCAGGGCAGTGACTAGCCGTGCGCGGCGTAGTTCTGGTGCCGGACGGGCCACGGTCAGCGTGGCGGGGTCGGTCACTGCGCTCCTGTCCGATACCACTGTCTGTGGACCTTCTACGATTGCCTCGGTCATACCTTCTCGGCCGGGAGCGGCCAGTCAGGAATCGATAATGAGCACCACCTACGACCTCGACCGCCAGTTCGTTTTTCACTCCTGGTCCGCGCAGGCTGCGCTGAAGCCACTGGTCATCGCCTCGGCGCAGGGCAGTTACATCACCGATGGTGACGGTAACCGATTGCTGGATCTGAGCTCGCAGCTGGTCAACACCAACATCGGCCACCAGCACCCGAAGGTGGTGGCGGCGATCAAGGCGCAGGCCGATCTGCTGTGCACGATCGCGCCCCAGCATGCCAATGCCGCCCGCGGTGAGGCCGCTCGCCTGGTGATCTCGCACGCGCCGGAGAACATGGCGAAGGTGTTCTTCACCAACGGTGGTGCCGAGGCGGTCGAGTACGCGGTGCGGATGGCGAAGTTGCACACCGGTCGGAACAAGGTGTTGTCGACGTACCGCAGCTATCACGGTGGCACCAACACCGCCGTGAACCTGACCGGCGACCCGCGGCGGTGGCCGAACGATCTGGGCACGTCCGGCACCGTGCACTTCTTCGGGCCCTTCCTGTACCGGTCGGTGTTTCACGCCAGCACGGAGGCCGAGGAGTGCGAGCGGGCGCTGGAGCACCTGGACCAGATCATCAGTCTCGAGGGGCCGCAGTCCATCGCCGCGATCATCCTGGAGACGGTGCCCGGTACTGCCGGAATCATGCCGCCGCCGCCCGGTTACCTCGCTGGGGTCAGGGCGCTGTGCGACAAGTACGGGATCATCTACATCGCCGACGAGGTGATGGCAGGCTTTGGCCGCACCGGCAAGTGGCTGGCGCTGGACCACTACGGCGTGCAGCCGGATCTGATCACCTTCGCCAAGGGAGTGAACTCGGGCTATGTACCGCTGGGTGGGGTGATCATCTCCGAGGAGATCGTGAACACCTTCGCCGAGCGGGTGTTCCCCGGTGGGTTGACGTACTCGGGGCACCCGCTGGCGTGCGCGGCCGCGGTAGGAACGATGCAGGCGATGGAGGAAGAGGGCATCGTCGAGAATGCTGCCGAGATCGGTGAGACGGTTCTTGGCCCGGGACTGCGTGAGCTCGCCGAACGGCACCCGTTGATCGGAGAGGTCCGGGGCATGGGCGTGTTCTGGGCGCTGGATTTGGTGAAGGACCGCGCGACCCGGGAGCCGCTGGCGCCCTACGGCGGGACGGCGCCCGCGATGGGTGAGTTGGTCAGTGCCTTGAAGGGCAACGGGGTGTTGCCGTTCACGAACTACCACCGTCTGCACGTCGTCCCGCCCTGCATCATCACCGCTGATGAGGCGCGCGAGGGACTGGCCGCGATCGACAAGGCGCTCACGACCATCGGACATCACTACGTCGGGACCGACGTCTAGTTGGGCATCGTGGGATGTGCGCGCCTGTCGTCGCATGACTAGGGCTCGGGTGTCGTTGTGCTAGTAGGCAAAGCCTGCTCGGGATGATGTTGGTAGTTGCGTTGGGGCGTCCGCGTGGGGTCTTTCCAGGCGGGCGGTATCCAGTAGGCAACCTTGTCGATCATCTGGGTCGTCCAACCCTGCCGTGGTGCCTCGTTGTTGTGGTAACCGCAGGTCAAGGTCAGGTTGTCGAGGTCTGTTCGGCCTGCTCGCACCCAGTCGGTCGCATGGTGTACCTGGGTTTGCGCTGCCGGCCGGGTGCA
>JBBQFE010000250.1:0-5169 GCA_038321605.1 Mycobacteriales bacterium
ACACCGATCGCGGCGTTTACGGCACTCTTGCCTAGTCGGCCTAGTCGGCCTAGTCGGCCTAGTCGGCCTAGTCGGCCTAGTCGGCAGGCGCGTGCTGTGCGCCTGCCGGGCGCCGTTGCGGAGCGGGGCAACAGGTGGCAGGGCAGTCGACGCCGCACAGCCCCAGCTCGGACAGCGTCAGCGGTGCCGTTCCATGCAACCGCTCCTCCAACAGGTCCACCAGTCCCCTGACGAACGCCGGGTGGGTTCCGGCAGTGGCGGCCCGCGCGAGAGTCAATCCCAGCTCGGTGGCAGTCTCACGTGCCTCGTTGTCGAGATCCCAGATCACCTCCATGTGATCGGAGATAAAGCCGGTCGGCGAGATCACGGCTGCCGATACGCCGGCGACAGCCAGCGCGCGTAGGTGATCGTTGATGTCGGGCTCCAGCCAGGGCACCTGTGGCGGGCCACTGCGTGACTGCCACACCAGATCGAACTCGGCGCCCGGGCCGCGCACCGCCTCGGCCACCAACCGGGCTGTTGCTCGCTGCTGGGCCAGATAGAGTCCGCCGCCCGGGCCGGAGGTCGCGTTCATCGAATCCGGGATGGAGTGGGCGGTGAAGATCAGGCGCGCCCGCTCACGCTGTTCGGCAGGCAACTCCCCCAGGGCTACGCGCACCGCATCGGCGTTTGCCTCGATGAATCCTGGGTGATCGAAGTAGTGCCGGATTTTGGTGAACGTCGGTGACGACGCACCCAACTCGGCCGCGGCACCGGCCAGATCTTCCCGGTACTGCCGGCAGCCCGAGTACGAGGTGGTCGCACTGGTCGTGAGGACCAGCGCGTTCTGGACGCCGTCGGCGCTCATCTGCCGCGCCGTGTCGTTGAGAAACGGGTGCCAGTTGCGGTTACCGAAGTACACCGGCAGCTCGATGTGACGAGTGGCCAGCTCGGCCCGCACGGCGGCGATCAGTGCCTCGTTCTGTGCGGTTATCGGCGATACACCGTCGTAGTGCAGGTAGTGCTGCGCCACGTCGGCCAGCCGCTCGTCGGGGATGCCGCGGCCGGCGGTGACCTTGCGAAGAAAGGGCATCACGTCCGCCGGTCCCTGCGGCCCCCCGAAGGACAGCAACAGCAGGGCGTCGTAGCCGGAACCCGCGTCGGGGGTGGGACGGCTGTCGGCGGGGGCAGGGCTCAGGTCAGCGGCGGTCACCACTCGACGTTACACATCCGACCGGCGGTCGCGCCTACACACCCATGGCGTGAAAACCGCCGTCGACATGCACGATCTCACCGGTGGTCGCCGGTAACCAGTCAGACAGCAGCACGGCACAGCTACGGCCCACCGCGGTGGCGTCGTTGATGTCCCAGCCGAGCGGTGCCCGCGGCCCCCACGCGTCCTCGAACGCGGTGAACCCGGGGATCGACTTCGCCGCCATGGTACGAATCGGTCCGGCGGCGACCAGGTTCACCCTGATGTTGCTCGGACCCAGTTCGCGCGCGAGGTACCTCGACGTGGATTCCAGCGCGGCCTTGGCGACACCCATCCAGTTGTAGGCGGGCCAGGCGAGCGTGGCGTCGAACGTCAAGCCCAGCATCGAGCCACCCGCCTCGCCGAACAGCGGCTTCGTCGCGACCGCCAGCGACTTGAAGGAGTACGCCGAGACCTCGAATGCGGTGGCCACGTCGGCGATCGGCGCCTCGAGAAAGGGAGCGCCGAGACACGAGGCCGGAGCGAACCCGATCGAATGCAGCACGCCGTCCAACCCGTCCACGTGCTCCGACACCCGCTCGGAGAGGGACTCCAGGTGCTCGGGGTTGGACACGTCCAGCTCGACGACCGGCGCGGGCTTCGGCAGCCGACGTGCCACCCGCTCTACCAGCGACATCCGCCCGAAGCCGGTGAGCACGACCTCAGCGCCTTGCTCCTGAGCGACCCTGGCCACCGAGAAGGCGATCGAGGCGTCAGTGATGACTCCGGTGATGAGCAGTCGCTTGCCGTCGAGAATTCCCATGGTGGCTCCAACTGCCGAGTGCGGTCATTGATCCAACGGTGCGGTCATTGCTGTTGTCGTGCGGTCAGATTCCCATGCCGAGGCCACCATCGACCGGCAGCACCACGCCCGTCAGGTAACCGGCAGCATCGGAAGCCAGAAAGCTCACGGCGGCCGCGACGTCATCGGCTGCGCCATAGCGACGAAGCGGCACGTTCGCGAGGATCTCGGTGCGCCGGGCGTCGGTCAGGTCGGCGGTCATGTCGGTGTCGATGAAACCGGGTGCCACCACGTTGGCGGTGATGTTCCTGCTGCCCAGTTCGCGAGCGATCGAGCGCGCGAGGCCGACCAGACCGGCCTTGCTCGCGGCGTAGTTCGCCTGACCGGGGGAACCTGCGAAGGCCACCACCGACGAGATGAAGATCATCCGGCCGCGCTTGGCCTTCAGCATCCCCGGCGTGGCGCGCTTGGCCACCCGATAGGCGCCGGTCAGGTTGGCGTCGATGACCCGATTGAACGAGTCCTCGCTCATCCGCATCAGGAGCGTGTCATCGGTGATCCCGGCGTTGGACACCAGCACCTCGACCGGACCGTGCTCAGCCTCCACGGCAGCGAACGCAGCGTCCACCGACGCCGCGTCGGTGACATCGCACTGCACGCCGAACAACCCGTCGGGTACGCCACTGCCGCGATGCGTGACCGCCACCCGGTGCCCGTCGGCGGCCAGTGCGCGCGCGATGGACAACCCGATACCGCGATTGCCTCCGGTGACCAACACAGATCGACTCACGCCGGTCACGGTAGCGGATAGCACGCCGAGGACGGCGCTACCCCGCAGTAGCCACGTCGGGGATCTTGCGTTACCCATCGGTAGGAAGCCACTCGACCTGGGTAGTGTCTGGCCCATGCGAGCCGTACAGATCGACACCTTCGGTGGCCCAGAAGTGCTGCAGGTCAAGGACCTGCCCGACCCGACAGCAACGGACGGGCAGGTGATCCTCACGGTGCGGGCGGCAGGTATCAACTTCGCCGACACGCACGCGACCGAGGACTCGTACCTCTCCAAGCAGACCCTGCCGATGATCCCCGGTGGCGAGGTGGTGGTGGACCTCCCCGACGGCCGGCGAGGCCTTGCCCTGGCCAACGAGGGCGGCTACGCCCAGAAGGTGGCGCTCGACCCGCAACGGGTTTTCCCGATCCCGGACGGCGTTTCGGACGCGCAGGCGCTGAGTTGCCTGGTGCAGGGCGCGAGTGCCTGGCATCTGCTGCGGACCAGCACCCACCTGGCCGACGGTGAATCGGTCGTGGTGCACGCAGCTGCCGGCGGTGTGGGCACCATCGCCGTCCAGTTGGCCAAGCGCTGGGGCGCCGGACGGGTGATCGCCACCGCGTCGAGCCCGGAGAAGCGGCAACTCGCCCTGAGCCTGGGTGCCGACGTCGCCGTCGACTCCACCACCGAGGACCTCACAGCGGCCCTGATCGAGGCCAACGCCGGCAAGCGGGTGGACATCGTGCTGGAGATGACCGGCGGCCACGTGTTCGACCAGAGCCTGGCCGCTCTGGCGCCGTTCGGGCGACTGGCGACCTACGGCATGGCTGGCCGTACCGCACCTGCTCCGATTCAGGCCGCATCGTTGATGGCGCACAGCACCGCGGTGATCGGCTTCTGGCTGGCCCACACGGCGCGCAAGCCGGCCCTGCTCGCGGCAGCGGTCACCGATCTGTTCGCACTCATCGCCTCCGGTGAGCTCACTCCGGTGATCGGCGGGACGTACACCTTGGACACGGTGGCTGACGCGCATCGGGCGCTGCTGGCGCGGACCACCACCGGCAAGCTGGTTCTCGACACCCGCTGACGCCTGGAGCGGCCATGCGAACAATCGCATGAGCCGCGACTGACTAGGCGCGGCTGCGTCAGCTGAGGCGGCCGCCCCAGAGCAGCGACACGGCGCCGGCGCTGAGCAGCGCCAACAGGCCGGCGATCATGAACCGCCAACTGATGTCGCGTTGCATGGTGGTGTAGCCGATCTGCGAACCGATGTCCTGATACACCGACTTGAGCTCTTCGGCCGACGCGGCGGTGTGAAAGCTACCTCCGGTGGCCTGTGCCAGGCCGCGCAGCGTCGGCTTGTCGGCGGGCACCGAGGTGGTCCGGCCCTCCACGGTCACCGTGCCGGTGTCCGTGCCGAAGGCGATGGTGGAGACCGGTGTGTTGGCCTTCTTGGCCGCGGTCGCCGCTTCGGCGACGGTGCGCCCCACGGTGTTCGACCCGTCGGACAACAGCACGATCCGGGCCGGAGCCGGCTTGTCGTTGGACGCGGTGGTGGACTGGCTGAAGGTCTGCAACGCATCGAGGCAGGCGAAGACCCCCTCTCCGATCGCGGTGTACGGCTCCAACTGCAGGCCGGCCACCGCTGCCTTGAAGGAGTCCCGGTCCAAGGTGGGCGGCACCAGCACACTTCCGTTGCGCCCGAACTTCACCAGACCGAGATTGATGCGCTTGGGCAGCACATCGGCGAACTCCTGGGCCGCCCGCTGAGCCGCCGCCAGCCGATTGGGCAGTACGTCGGTTGCCTGCATGGACAACGACACGTCGATTGCCAGCATCACCGTCGCCTTCTCCTGTGGCACCCGCACCGCAGCGGTCGGACGAGCCACCCCGAGGGACAGCACCGTCATCGAGATCAGCAGCAGTGCGAAGGTCAGGTGGCGCCGCCAGCCCGGCCGACGTGGCACCACGCTGGCAAGCAGCTGCGTGTTGGAGAACCGCGCCACGAACTTGCGGCGACGCAGCTGGATCAGCAGATACCCGATACCCACGGCGGCAACCGCCAGCAGCACGTACAACCAGGACGGCGAAGCGAAATGCATCAGTGCACCCTCCCCGCGCGGGACGGCGGGCGAACTGCGACGCCACGCCGCCGGGTGACGACGAAGCGCGCCACGTCGGCCAGCCAGTCCGAATCGGTCCGCAGCTGCAGGTGATCCGCCCCGGCGCGGCGCAACATCGACGCGATGTTGTCCCGCTGCTCCCGCGCCGCGGTGGCGTAGCGGTATCTCAGCTGGGGATCAGACGTCTGCACCTCCAGCTGGGCGCCGGTCTCCGGATCTGCGAACGTGACCAGCCCGGCGACAGGCAGATCCATCTCGCGAGGATCGATGACCTCGATGCCGAGCAGCTCGTGCCGGTCACCGA
>JBBQFE010000251.1:0-5157 GCA_038321605.1 Mycobacteriales bacterium
GCGGCCCACCGAGGACAGGGCGTGCGGGTCCAGTGCCCGCGCCGCATCGACCAGCACCCGTTCGGCGGCCTGCACCTGTTCAGGAGGTAACGCGGTGGGCAGGGCGTGCAACGTGGCCAGGATGACCCGCACATGCTCCCCCCCCACCGCACCCGCACCCCGCGCCACAGCGACCCCCCGCACCACCCGTGCCAGGACCCCACCGGTCAGCGTGATCCGGGGGCTCAACGCCCTCGCGTGGGTGACCCGGGTCTTCGCCACGCCCGCGGTGACACCCCACACCGGGCCCAGCAACCGGTGAGTACTGGTGATCACCCACCGACCGGGAAGGTCCCGCCGATCCACCTCAGCGACCACCACATGATCGATCGTCTCCACCCGCCGCCGCAGCCGCTCAACATCAGCCACCCACCCCAACAGCTCCTGATCACCCAACCCCGACAGATCCACCCCCAACACCCGCTCCACCACAGCAGCCAACGCCCGCAACGCCCCCACACACTCCGGCACCGGGGCAGTCTGAGCAGCCTCGGTAGAGGCAGCATCGGCAGAGGCAGCGTCGGTAGCGGCAGCGTCGGCAGGAGCAGCGTCGGTAGCGGCAGCATCGGCAGAAGCGGCGCCACCGTCGGCGCACGCACCATCAACTGGCGGCTGGTTCCCTGTCATGCCAACAACGCTAGAACAGGGGTACGAAAATTCCCCGTCCGAGAATGCCGTTTATTCACAAGGGCAAACTCAATCACACCGCGTAACCGAGAATCACTCAACGGCATCTTCGCGAGCGACCCAGTGCGGACTTGCAGGAGGCAGAGACGCACACGCACACGCCCGCACGCACAAGCCAGTGTCCGAGCGCACGCCCGCACGCACAAGCTGACGCCCACGCTGATGCAGGTGCACACCGCAGACCAGCAGCGCCCAGGAGCAGGTCCCTACTGCGCGAGTGTGCCCGCAAAATTTCGGATGTCGGCCGCCAGCAGGTCCGGGACCTCGATCGGTGCGAAGTGACCACCGCGCGTTGAGCGGACGTAGCGGGTGACGTGGTGTGTGCGCTCGGCCCAGGACCTCGGCGGCTGGGAGATGTCCGCTGGAAAAAGGGAGATCGCCGTTGGTACATCGACGAACGAGAGGCCGCGATCCACTCCACGGCCGTATTCGTAGTAGGGACGAAACGACGTTCCAATCGTGTTGGTGAACCAGTAGAGCGACGCCTGGGTCAGCAGAAAGTCGTCGGAGAAGCTGTCGGACAACGATCCCCGGTTGTCACTCCAGGCCCGGTACTTGTCCAGGATCCAGGCGAGCAGGCCGGCCGGCGAGTCCGACAATCCATAAGCCAGCGTCAGGGGACGCGTCGACTGCTGGTGCAGGTACCCGCCTTCGTCGCGGGTCCACGCTGCCACGCGATCCAGGTATTCCTGCTCGTCCAGGGTCAGGCTTGCGGGATCGAGACCGGCCGGGGCACCCACCGCCATCAGGTGGATGCCCAGCACGGCCTCAGGATGCGCCGCCGCGAGCCGAGATGTTGTTCCCGCGCCGAGATCGCCGCCGTGCGCCAGGTAGTGGTGAAAGCCCAGCTCGGCGGACATCAGCTGGTGCCAGATCTCATGGGTCGGCACGTCTGCCGGCAGCGTGGGTCGTTGGGCTGAAAAGGTGAAACCCGGCAGCGACGGGACGATCGCGGTGAAGCTGAGTTGACCCGCCGCCCCGAAACTGCTCGGAGTGGCGAGCCGCCGCGCCAGCTCCACCATCTCGAAGAAGGTGCTGGGCCAGCCGTTCGTCAGCACGATCGGGATCGACTCTGGTGACTCACCCTCGAACTTCAGATAGTGGATCCGGTGATCGGCAATCACGGCGACGTGCGACGGAAGCTCGTTGATCGCGGCCTGCCACCGGGGCCAGTCGTAGCCGTTTGCCCAGTAATCCACTAGGCGTTCGAGTTCGCTTCGGTCGGTCCCCGCCGCCCAGGGCTCGACCGGCCAGCGCGACGGCCAGCGGGTCAGTCGAAGTCGGTGACGCAGATCTTCGAGCTCTGAATCGCTGACCTGCAGCAGCGGCGGCTGGTGGCTCATGAAGCGAATCATCCTCCGGTGACTAGGGTCGTCAGCAACCACACTTTGCCGACAACGGCGAACCCGAGAGGTGAACATGCCTGAGGTTGTCCTGATCACCGGGTGCTCGTCAGGCATCGGCGAGGCCACCGCACGGGCGTTGTTGGCCGCCGGTCACACCGTGTACGCCACCGCCCGCAAGCCCGAGACCCTGACCGCGCTTGCGGCAGCGGGGTGTCGCACGCTAGCCCTGGACGTTACCGATTCAGCCCAGTTGCGGTCAGCCGTTGCGCAGATCTGCGACGAGGCCGGCGGGGTGGATGTGCTTGTCAACAACGCGGGGTACGGCCAGTACGGACCGATCGAGCAGGTTCCGATGGCCGAAGTGCGCCGGCAGTTCGAGACAAATGTGTTCGGACTGACCGAGCTCATCCAGCTGGTGCTACCCGGCATGCGGAAACGGAAACACGGCCGGATCGTGAACGTGTCGTCGATGGGCGGCCGCACCACGTTGCCCGGTGGCGGTTTCTATCACGCCAGCAAGTACGCGGTCGAGGCGTTGAGCGATGCGCTCCGCATCGAGGTCAAACGGTTCGGCATCCAGGTGGTGCTGATCTAGCCCGGGGTGGTGCGGACGCCTTGGTCGGAGCTGGCGCTGTCCAACGCTGCGGCAACCGGCGGCGACTCTGATGACCCTTATGCCAGCTACAAGAAGGCAGTGGACGAGTCCTTCGCCAGCGCCTATTCCGGGCCACTGTCGAAGCTCTCCATCTCGGCCGACGATGTTGCGAAGGTGATCGCGAAGGCGGTCGACGCCAAGCGGCCCCGAGCGCGTTACCTGATCAGCCCGATGGCCAAGTCGCTGGTGTTCATGGATGCGGTGTTGCCGGATCGGGTACGTGACGCGGTGTTGAAGCAGCAGTACAAGCTGCCCTGACCGTGCCCACCGTCGGCGGTATTGACCGTGCCCGCCGTCGGCGGCACTGATCGCCCCGCGCCGGCCCCGGAACTGAGCGGCCTCGACATGGCTCAGTTGGGCGCCACCGCGGACCAGGCGATGGTCAGCTCGCCGAGGCGGTGCCGGCCTGGCGGATCCAGTATCGGCCAGTCGCGGGCCAACGTCCGCGCCATCGCCTGCCAGCGCTGTCGCGGTCCGAAGGTCGCCAGCGGAGCATGCAGATCCCACGCGGCATCCATGGCCTGCAGCAGCGCGTGGATCGGTTCGCCCGCCACATTGCGGTGGATGAGGGCCTTCACCAGCCGATCAGCGAGGTCACTGGGCCGCTCGATCGCCTCCAGTCTGCAGCACAGTGTCAGGCTGATCGGCCCGCGGGCGTCGAGCAGCACCCAGCTCGCACGCCGACCGATCTCATCGCAGGTGCCTTCGACGATTCGTCCATCAGGGCTGAGGCGGTCCTGCATCGCCGCCCACGACTCGGCGACCGCTGACTCCGGGTACTGCCGGAGCACGTTCGCCGCCCGTACCAGGTTCGGCCGCTGCCCGGCCAGCTCGAAACCACCGCGGCGAAAGCTGAGTCCTGGCCGCCGGGCTGCCGGAGCCGCCAGCGCGGTGGCAACCCGGTCGGGGTCGATCTCGAGGCCGAGCAGCTGCACGTCGGGGACCACCTTGCGCAGCCTGCTCAACAGCTCGACCGCGGTGATCGGGCTGTCGCCGTAGCCGAGGTCGATGACCTGCGGGGCCGGTTGGCTGCTCAGCGCCGGACGTTGTGTGCTGGCGATCCAGTTGTCCATCCGCCGCAGCCGGTTCGGGTTGGTCGTACCGCGGGTGGGCAGGCCCAGTGCCCGGGCCCGTCCGGCGGCCAGTCGGGGCTGCTTGCTCACGCCCGCGAGGGTAGCGGCTGGTCGGTGGCGGGCGGCGATGCCGGTAGCGTGCACCGCGTGCCGTCCACCCTTGCAGAACTGACCACCCTGCGCCTCGGTGGACCCGCCGACCGGATCGAGACGGCAACCACCACCGAGCAACTGGTCGAGCTGATCGGCGACGCGGATCGCGACCACGAACCGGTCCTGGTGGTCGGTGACGCGGGCTGGCCAGGTCTGGTGGTGCTGATAGCAAGTGACTCGATGGACATCGCGGACACTCCGAGCGGCGTCACCGTGCGCGCAGCGGCAGGGGTCGAATGGGACAAGCTGGTCCAGCGCACCCTGCAAGCGGGTCTTTCCGGGTTGGAGACGATGTCGGGCATTCCCGGTCTGGTCGGTGCCACCCCCATCCAGAACGTCGGCGCCTACGGTGCCGAGGTGGCCGACGTGCTCAGCGGCCTGACCGTCTACGACCGCAGTGAGCGGGTGATCGAGGCATGGACGCCGCAACGGTGCCGGTTCGGCTTTCGGACCTCGGCGTTCAAACGCACTGACCGGTACGTGGTGCTGGACGTGACGTTGCAGCTCGCCACATCACCGCTGTCGCGTCCGGTGCGGTACCTCGAACTGGCCAGACGACTCGGGGTCGAGCAGGGCCAGCAGGCACCGGTGGATCAGGTTCGGCAGACGGTGCTTGCCCTGCGTCGGTCCAAGGGCATGGTGCTGGACGCCGCCGACCACGATTCCTGGAGCGTGGGCTCGTTCTTCGTCAACCCGTTGCTGGACACCGTGCCGGTCGAGGCCGCGGACTGCCCGCAGTGGAGCGCGGACGGCCAGACCAAGCTGTCCGCCGCGTGGCTCATCGAGCAGGCGGGCTTCGGGCGTGGCTACGGCCTCGATCACGGGCGGGGCACCGTGTCGGTCTCGACGAAGCACACCCTGGCGCTGACCAACCGCGGCGGCGCGACCACCGAGGAACTGCTGCAACTGGCTGCCGAGATCAGGGCAGGCGTGCAGGCCCGATTCGGGATCCGGCTGGCACCGGAAGCGCACCTGAGCAACTGCAGCTTCTAGCGCCGCAGCGGCCGAGGGACCGCACGGGCTGGTCAGCCGCGGTGGCGGTGTGCCGGAGCGGCTAGCCGCCGGCAGGACGGCTGCGCGCGACCTTGTACGGCGCGGCCTGGGCGACCGGCTTGACCACGAGCAGGTCGATGTTGACGTGTGCCGGACGGGTCGCCGCGAACGCGATCACATCGGCGATGTCGGCGGCGGTCAGGGGCTCGTC
>JBBQFE010000252.1:0-5151 GCA_038321605.1 Mycobacteriales bacterium
CAGCTCGGCAGCCTCGGGCTGCGTCAGTTCGGTGTAGTCGGCGATGTGCCGGTAGGGCACCACCATCAGGTGTCCAGGGTTGTACGGGTACAGGTTCAGTACCGCATAGACCAGCTCGCCGCGTGCGACGATCAGGCCGGCATCGTCCGGTCCGGTCGGGATCTCGCAGAACGGGCAGTGCTGTTCCGCATCGGACTTCGGCTTTCCCTCGCCGCCGATGTAGACCATCCGGTGCGGGGTCCACAGCCGCTGGAACGCGTCCGGGACGCCTGCGAACTCGAGCTCACTGACCAGGTCGGGACGATCCGGCTCGTCCACTACTCGAAGTCCGCCGTCGACGGTGAGTGGTTCTTGCGGGCGGCGATGAAGCCGGCGATCTCGTCAGCGGCCTGTGCGGCCGGCACGCCGTTGCGCTGCTCACCGTCGCGGTACCGGAAGGACACCGCGCCGGCCTCGGCGTCCTGCCCGCCCGCGATCAGCATGAACGGCACTTTGGCCTGCTGCGCGGTGCGAATCTTCTTCTGCATCCGCTCGCTGCCGGCATCGACCTCCACCCGGATCCGCCGCTTCTTCAGCTCCGCGGCCAAGTCGAACAGATAGTCGTTCTGCGCGTCGCTCACCGGTATGGCGATCACCTGGACCGGAGCTAACCAGGCTGGGAAGGCACCTGCGTAGTGCTCGGTGAGCACGCCGATGAACCGCTCGATCGAGCCGAACTTGGCCGAGTGGATCATCACCGGCTGCTGCCTGCTGCCGTCGGCCGCCTGGTATTCGAGTTCGAACCGCGCCGGCTGGTTGAAGTCGTACTGGATGGTCGCGAGCTGCCAGGTCCTGCCGATGGCATCCCTGGCCTGTACCGAGATCTTCGGACCGTAGAACGCTGCACCACCGGGATCGGGGACCAGCTCGAGGCCGGACGCCGCCGCGGCGTCGGAAAGTACCGCGGTCGCGGTCACCCATTCCGCGTCCGAACCGATGAACTTGTCCGAACTCTCGTCCCGGGTGGACAGCTCGAGGTAGAAGTCGTCCAGCCCGTAATCACGCAGCAGACCAAGGATGAAGTCCAGCAGCTTGGTGATCTCGGCCGGTGCCTGTTCGGGGGTGCAGTAACTGTGCGAGTCGTCCTGGGTGAGCCCCCGCACGCGGGTCAACCCGTGCACCACGCCGGACATCTCGTAGCGGTAGACGGTGCCGAACTCGAACAGCCGCAACGGCAGTTCGCGGTAGGACCTGCCGCGCGAGCGGTAGATCAGATTGTGCATCGGGCACGACATCGCCTTGAGCTGGTAGTTGGCACCCTCGAGCTCCATCGGCGGGAACATCGTGTCGGCGTAGTAGGGCAGGTGACCTGAGGTGTGGAACAACCCGTCCTTGCTGATGTGCGGGGTGTTGACGAACTCGAAACCCTCGTCGATGTGACGCAGCCTGGCGTAGTCCTCCAGCTCCCGTCGCAACACGCCGCCCTTGGGGTGGAAGACCGCCAGGCCGCTGCCGAGTTCGTCGGGAAAGCTGAACAGATCCAGCTCCGCTGCGAGCTTGCGGTGATCACGCTTGGCAGCCTCCTCCAGCTGGGTGAGGTAGCCCTTGAGCGCGTCCTTGCTGGCCCAGGCGGTGCCATAGATCCGCTGGAGCTGTTCATTCTTCTGGTCGCCCCGCCAGTACGCCGCAGCGCTGCGCATGAGCTTGAAGGCGGGGATCCGCCGGGTGGTGGGCAGGTGCGGGCCGCGGCACAGGTCGGTCCAGACCAGCTCGCCGTCGCGGTTGAGGTTGTCATACATCGTGAGGGCTCCACCGCCGACCTGAGATGCCTCCTCGGCGTCGAGCTCGGAGGCAGTGTGGTTTCCGGCTTCGGTCGCGCCGCCCTTGAGTCCGATCAGCTCCAACTTGAACTTCTCAGCCGCCAGCTCGATGCGGGCATCGTCGTCGGCGATGCTGCGACGGGAGAACCGCTGCGACGCCTTGATGATCTCGGTCATCTTCTTCTCGATGACGGCGAGGTCCTCCGGGGTGAAGGGTCGCGCCGGCAGGAAGTCGTAGTAGAAGCCGTTCTCGACCGGCGGACCGATGCCCAACAGGGTGCCCGGGAACAGCGACTGCACCGCCTGTGCCATGACATGGGCGGTCGAGTGCCGCAGCACTGCGAGACCGTCCGGTGAGTCGATCGCGACCGGCTCGATCTCGTCGGACACCTCGAAGGTCACGTCCAGGTCGCGCAGAGTCCCGGTCGAGTCGCGCACCACGACTGCTCCGGACGGGCCGTTGATGTCGGCGCCGGCAGCCTCGAGCGCGGCCCGCGGCGTGGTTCCGGCAGCCACCGTCAACTTGGGCCGGGATTCCGGCACGACGGCGGGCGGGGACACGGCACTGGACACGGAGGTAGCTCCCTGGTCATCGATTGGATCAGACGCCCCATGCTATCGGGCTGCGCAGCACCAATTCGGGACAGCCTGCGCAGCGAAGTGAGCCGGCCGAGCCGCGATCGGTGAGTAGCGTGGAGCCGGACAGCCGCTGAACAGTCAGCGTGGGTTCTGGCAGGAGTGGCTCGGATGCGGGTACTGGTCAGCGGTGCAACCGGTTACATCGGCGGGCGGCTGGTTCCCGAACTGCTCCGGGCCGGCCACACCGTCCGCGCCATGTCCCGCAACACCGGCTGGTTGCGCGATGTCTCCTGGGCCGGAGCTGTCGAGATCGTGGCCGCCGACGGTCTGGACCGGGCGAGCCTGGACCTCGCCATGGCCGATGTCGACGTCGCCTACTTTCTGATCCACTCGATCGGCGCCGGCACCGGTTTCGCCGATCAGGACCGGCTGGTGGCGACGAACTTCGCCGCCGCCGCTGCGGCCGCCGGGGTCAGGCGAATCATCTACCTGGGCGGGCTGGCCGACGAGAACGCGGCGGAGGTGTCGGAGCACCTGGCCTCGCGCGCAGAGGTCGGCAGGATTCTGCTGGAATCGCCCGTCCCCACGATCGTGCTGCGCGCAGCGGTCATCCTGGGCAGTGGTTCCGCGTCGTTCGAGATGCTCCGCTATCTCACCGAGCGACTGCCGGCCATGATCACACCGCGCTGGCTCAAGACCAGGATCCAGCCGATAGCAGTGCGGGACGTGCTGCGCTACCTGCTGGCGAGTGCGACGATCACCGAGCAGCTGAACCGCACCTTCGACATCGGCGGCCCGGACGTACTGACCTACCAGGAGATGATGCAGCGTTACGCGGCGGTGGCGGGCCTGCGACGCCGGATCATCGTGCCGGTGCCGGTGTTGACGCCCCGGTTGTCCAGTCACTGGGTGGGCCTGGTGACGCCGGTGCCAGCAGCATTGGCAAAGCCGCTCGTGCAGTCCCTGCGAACCGAGGTGATCTGCCACGAGCACGACCTGGACGGCTACCTGCCGCAACCCGTCGAGCCACCGCTGGGTTTTGATCGCGCCGTGGAACTGGCGCTCGCCAGGATCCGTGAGGCGAAGGTGGAGACCCGATGGTCCGAGAGCGGCTGGCCCGGTGCCCCCAGCGACCCGTTGCCCACCGACCCGGACTGGGCAGGCGGCTCGCTCTACACCGATGCTCGTGAACGCCATGTCGCGGCGAGCCCGGCGGCCACCTGGTCCATCGTCGAATCGATCGGCGGCGAAAAGGGTTGGTACTCCTTTCCGTTGGCGTGGGCCGTCCGGGGCTGGCTGGATCGCGCACTCGGCGGAGTAGGTCTGCGACGTGGTCGTCGGGACCCGAACCTGCTGCGTGTCGGGGACGCGCTGGATTTCTGGCGGGTCGAGGAGGTGCTGCGCGGTGACCTGTTGCGGCTGCGCGCAGAGATGCGGCTGCCAGGGCTGGCCTGGTTGGAATTCCGGGTCACCGCCGACGGGACCGGAACCACTCTCGTGCAGCGGGCCACCTTCCATCCGCGGGGGCTGGCCGGCCACATCTACTGGAAGGCCATTTCACCCTTTCACGGTGTGGTCTTCGGCGGCATGATCCGCAACATCGCCCGGGCCGCCGAGCAAGCGGACAGCTCGAGTCCGGACAGCCCGAGTCAGGACAGCCCGAGTCAGGACGGCTCGAGTCAGGACAGCCCAGGTCAGGACAGCTCGAGCAGGTGAGCCAACGGGACGCCGGGACGGTAGGCCAGGTGCAGGTAGCTCGGTGCGTCCAATACCGTCAGGTCCGCGCGGTTGCCTGGTGCGACAACTCCGATGTCCCGGCGGCGCAGCGCCCGTGCACCACCGGCGGTGGCCGCCCACAACGCCTCCGCGGGGGTCAGATGCATCTCGCGTACCGCCAGCGCGATGATCAATGGCATCGACGAGGAGTAGCAGGTCCCCGGGTTGCAGTCGGTGGCCAGGGCGACCGTGACACCGGCGTCGATCAGCCTTCTGCCGTCGGGATACGGCGACCGCGTGGAGAACTCCACTCCGGGTAGCAGGGTCGCAACGGTGTCGCTGCTGGCGAGGGCGTCCACGTCGTCGGGGCTGAGGTAGGTGCAGTGGTCGACGCTCGCAGCACCGAGCTCGACTGCCAGTCCGACACCGGGACCATCGGCGAGCTGGTTACCGTGCACACGAAGGCCAAGCCCCTGGGCCGCGCCCGCCAGCAGCATCACCCGGGCCTCGTCCGCGGTGAAGGCATGTGCACTGGCCGGCTCGCAGAACACGTCCATCCAGCGGGCGTACGGCGCGCAGGCGGTGAGCATCTCCCCCGCCACCAACCTCACGTAGTCGGCCCGATCCACCCCGGCGGGCACCACATGGCCACCGAGGAAGGTCGTCTCGCTGGTGAACTCGGCCGCCAGGCGCAGGGCGCGGACCTCGTCGGCGACCGTCAGGCCGTAGCCGCTCTTGATCTCCACCGTGCCGGTGCCCTGACGGCGCATCTCGGCGATCCTGGCCGCCAGCAGGGTGCGTAGGGTCTCGTCGTCCGCCGCTCTGGTCGCCGCCACCGTCGTGCCGATTCCCCCGCCGTCATAGGCGGTTCCTGACATCCGTGCGGCGAACTCCGGGGCACGGTCGCCGGCGAAGACCAGGTGCGAATGTGAATCGACGAACGCCGGCACGACCGCCCGCCCCCCGACCTCGACCGCCCGGTCCACCGCGGGCGCAGCGGAGGCGGCGCCGACCCAAGCGATCCTGTCGTCTTCGATGACCACCGCTGCGGCCGGCA
>JBBQFE010000253.1:0-5136 GCA_038321605.1 Mycobacteriales bacterium
ACCACCATCAGCCGGTGCATGGCCTGCAGGTCGAGCAACGAGGTGCGCCGCACGCCCGAGGTCGTTGCGACAGTGAACTGCACCGAGCCCGCGGTCGGGTTCAGCACCTCGGGCCTGCCGAGTTCGTCCCCGCGAAACCCACTTGCGCTGGCAGCTGAGCCAGCGTCCGCGCTGGGGCTACCGCTGCCTACCGACCCACTCAGCGAGCAGCCCACGCAGCAGGACACCGTCACCAGCACCGCCCCGAAGGCTCCGGACAGCCGCCGTGCAAACGTCATACCCGCTCCCGAAGCTGCGACCCCTCGACGTGTTCGCCGCGGCGGCGGTGAGATTACACCCGCCGGTTGAGGATCTGAGCTGATCCGAAGCGTGCTGACCCTTAGCGCGGGAACGAGCTGGAGGCCGCCATCTCGGCCGCGATGGCGTTACCGCCTGCTGGCCTGAGCAGGCATGCGTGCACGATCCGTCCGGCGTCGGTGACCACTCCGCGCTCGACGATCGTCACCGCCTGGTCACCCCTGCCCCGGGTTCTCAGCATCTTGCGAAGGCGCAACTGTAGCGACAGCGGCGCGATCACCGTGACCGAGCCGGGCCCGGTGACCTGAGCGCTCGCAGGCGAGCCGGAGTCATCGAGAAACACGATCTGTCGGCTCTGGTATCGAAGATCGAACAGCGCCGACCCGGCCGAGTGTCTTGAGATCTCGCTCAACATCACATCTGCAAGGACCGCGTCGTAGGCCAGCCCGGACGGCTGGTGCTCAGATCTCGCCTGGACCATGGTGATCCGCACCGCACGCGCGACCAGAACGACCGCAACCAACGCGGTCAGCACCGTCCCAGCGAGCTGCGGAGTGGGCGCGAGGAGCACGACCCCTCCTGCGAGTAGGAGTGCGCCGCCCAGCGAGGCGACGCGGACGAGGAGGCGATGCGGTGAACGGCTCATCGGAGAATTTTCCCCTATGAACCTATCTGTAACCTCTCAATCAGGTTTCCGGGAGCTGAACGGGGCTGTGGCAGCGGACCACACCGATCCTGCGATCAGAAGGAGAGGCCCAGGGAACCTGGTGCCGAGCCGCTGTCGAGGGCTCGTATCCGGGCGTGATCCCGCGCGGAACTCCGCCGGCTCAACCGGCGCTGCAGGACCCCGCGGGCGAGCTCGTGCCGGCCAGCCCCGAGGGCGCTGTAGACCAGGGTGTCCTCGATGACCTCGCGTTGTGCGGCACTCCCGCCAAGGCAGTCGAGTTGTCCCATCGAAGCCAGGGCCTGGGCAGCGCGATCGGGGTCACCGTGTAACAGATCGATGAGCGCCCCGGCTAGTCCGGCCACCGTGACGGAGAACGCGCGGTGGGCCTGAGCCTCGGAGAACCTTCGCAGTCCCGCCAACCCCTGACAGTCGTTGGCGGCTGCGAGCGCGATGCACGCGTGCATCGCCACGAACGGCGTCGGCGGTTCGCGAAGCAACGATTCCGGGACGACCGCGAGCACCGCCTGAATCTGCTCGACCGACCACGGCCCGGCAGCACCGAGCATCCGCGCCCGCCACAGCAGGGACGCCGAGTCGACCAGCGCCCGAACTCCGTGCACCGACACAGGGTCCAGCTGCGACCCGTAGCGGCGGCCGGCGGCGGCATCATCGCCGAGAGCCAGCTCGTGCAGGGCGGCGTGCCAGGAGAAGTGGACCCGGTGCGAGGCGTCCCGACCGCAGGTCTCGATCCAACGATCCAACCACCGCAGCCCGGTCGCGTGATCGCCGGTCTCGTAGTAGACGTGGGCGCGGGCATGCACCGCGTGACCCGCCGCCGGTTCCACAGCCAGCGCGTGGTCGGCAAGCCACGCGGCCTCGTCGTAGCGGCCCTGTTCCTGCCGCACGAATGCCAGCATCCCGCCGTACCACCAGTCCTGGCCGTAGGCCGGTGCGAGGTTCTCCACCAGCGCCCAGGCCTCCGTGGGCAGCTCCGTCGCTCCGCCGAAAGCAATGGTGGGGACTGAAATGCTGAGCGCCAGTGCGTCCTCGGGGTAGCTGTGCACGTAGTTGATGAGGGTGGCTGCGGCATCGGCACCAGGCGTAAGTACCCGTTCGGTAACCGCTTGTATGAAGGTGCTCTCGCGTTCGTCCGCGCGATGCACATTGCGGTGCGCCGCGGCCAGCGCGGCTGCCACGTCCACGTCGGCACCCCATTCGGCACCGAGCAGTGCGAGCGTGGCATGCCCCAGCGCGAACTCCGGATCGACTTCGACGGCGGAGGCAATCAGCTGCTCGGCACCTGACTGCACTCGCAGAATTCGCCCCAGGCCGTCCACGTAGCGTGATGCCGCGGCGGGCGAGGCGGTGAGCGGTAGTCCGTAGGTATCACGCGGGCGCCGACGAACGCTGGGGCCGGGCAGGGCAGCGAGCAATGCGGCGGCCGCAGCAGCGGCCTGCACCCGGATCTCCGGTATCGCCGTGGTCTCGAACAACTGACCCAGCCGCATCGGGCCGATCGCCCAGATCGTGGGTCGTGCGGCCCCCCGGCTGATCAACCGACCATCGGGCTCACACTCGAGTCCCATCCCGAACGGCCCGGGCAAGGCTGTGCCCGACGTCAGCAGATTCATGATCAACGGATCGGCCGAACGCGCCACTTCATTGCTGGGGCCAGTGCAATTCACCACGTGGGAAGCCGCCAGGCTCTCACCATTGGAGAGCTTCAGCTGGATGAAGTCCGCGGTGTCGACGGCGTCGACCACCGTGGCGCGGTGGGCGGTCAAGGATCCGTCGGCGACGCGCTGGTCCAACCACATTCCGATCGAGGGCTCGACGCGGTGGCGCGCGCGGTTCCAGCGTCGGGCCGTCAGCTCGAGGAACCGCCGTTGGTCTGACTCCGGGAGCCGAGCCCACAGAGCTGCGGTCACCGGGCGCAGGCTGTCGACCGCTGACCGCCAGTCGCCGCCCTGTTGCGAGAGGTGCCGCACGTGGGTGAAGAACAGCCGCCGCGCGCCCGTCAGCGTGAGCTCGCCGGTTCCGATGTCGGGCGGGTCCGGCCGCGGCGGCAGGTCGCTTCGGTGTGCCAACGGCAACAGCCCATGCCTGGAAACGGTATGCAGCTTCGTCCCAGCACGTCCCCAGACCATCGCCATGTCGGCCATCGTCAGCCCCGAGCCCACCAGGACCACTGTCGCGTCCGGGGCTGACCTCGCCGGCACCTCGGCGGCCGCCCAGGGATCGGCGACGAATCGCTTCGAACGCAGCAGCGCCGGTGGCGCCCACGAGGTGCTGGGAGGGCCGCCACCGAGGGCCAGCAACACCGCGTCGCACTGTCGGCTCGTGCCGTCGGTCGTCGTCAACCGCCAGCGCCGGCCGTGCGAACGCAGATCGGCGGCGCGGGTCTGCAGCACCTCCAACCTGACCGAGGGTGCCGCCGCGGCCTCGGTGTCGAGCACGTCGCGCAAGTAGACACCGTAATGACATCGCGCGGCGAACCCGTCCGCCGGGAACGCTGGGTCGACGTGCCGACGGAGCCACTTGACGAAGTGCTGCGGGTCGTCGGGCCAGGCGCTCATTCCCACCGCGGGTACGTTCACTCGATGCCTGGAATCCCCTGTGGAATAGGCTATTCCTCGCCCCACCTCGCCCGGTTCGACCAGCAGGATGTTGAGTCGAACTCCGTCGCTTGCCGCCTGACGACATAGCTGGGCGGCCGTCAGCGCGCCGCTGGCCCCTGCACCGAGAATCGCTACCGTCGCGGAAGTGTTCATCGAAATCCCCCTGTGCTGCAGGCCCGCTGTCGAAGGTGACCGCAGGTCATCGAAACGTCCAGCTGCGTCGATCGCCTCATAAACCACGGGATCGGCCTAAGTTAAGTCGCAGTGTGATTCTAACTCGCCGATCGCCATTTGCCAAGTATTTCTATAGATAAACAAGACAACGCCGGGAGACCGGACCGCGGAATCACCGTCCTCGCCGCTAGGGTGTGCACCGAGGTGGTGAGGAATGCCCAGTGTGAGACTGTCGCGTACCTGGCATGCGGTCGTTGCCGTGCTGATCCTGATGGCTCTCGTCGTCCAGGTGTGGATCGCCTGGAAGGCCGCTGCCACTCCCCCCGGGCACGCGGTCGGGACGCTCGCGGGTACCTCCTTCGGCGGGCGATTGCTCCGGGTGGTCAGCTTCTTCACGATCCAGAGCAACATCCTCAGTGCCGTCGTCGGGCTGCAGCTGGCTCGCGATCCGCTGCGCGACGGGTCCCGCTGGCGAGCGGTCCGGCTCTCGACCCTGCTGGGGATCACCATCACCGGGATCGTGTACGGCACCGTCCTGGCCAGGGTGCACGAGCCGCACGGCTGGCAACAGGTGAGCACCAATACGGTGTTCCACTACATCTCGCCGATCATGATGGCGCTCGGCTGGCTGCTGTTCGGCCCTCGGCCACGCATCGACAGGCGAACCATCCTGCTGTCGCTGATCTGGCCCGTCGGGTGGCTGGTCTACACCCTGATCCGGGGCTCGGCGACCAAGTGGTACCCGTACCCATTCCTCGACGTCACCACCCACGGTTACCTCACCGTGGCGCTCAATTCGGTGCTGGTCGTCCTACTCTTCCTTGCCGTGTCCACCCTGTTCTGGTGGGGGGATCGTCGGCTGCCCGGCGGTCGGGAGTGAGGTGAAGTGAGGTGAGGTGAGGTGAGGTGAGGTGTCAACCGTCGATGACCGTGAGCACGTCGGACAGGTCACGGCGCCGGGACGGTGGTGTCGACGGCGCTCGCCCGATGCGCAGCAGCACCTGCGGGTAGGACCTCAGAGCCAACGCGGAACGCAGGCGCTCACGGGTGCTCGCCACCTCGATTATCTGGGTGAACAGGCTGACTGCATACCCGCTACGCGTCGCGTCCAACCAGAGCCGCTGCAGCGTCTGACCCGCGCGCAACCAGGCCAGCCGATCGTCGTCGGTGGTGGTCACCAGCAACAGGCACTGCGAAGGGTCCGAATGCGGGTCGGCGGGCAGCCAACCCATGTCCCGGGTGTCGAAGTCCCTGACCGGCAGACTCGACGTGGGATGTTCGCCCGACAGCGGCACGGTCATCGCCTGGACGCCATCGAGCCGGCGGGGATCGTCGCTCGTCCAGGTCCGCAGTTCGGCGAGGTAGGCGGGATTTCCGACT
>JBBQFE010000254.1:0-5136 GCA_038321605.1 Mycobacteriales bacterium
AGCACCGCGAGGGTCTGCAGGGTGAACGGCACCGGCGACAGCGGCGTGTGGATGGACACCTGGGCCGCTATGCCGGTCAGGCCGGCACCGCTCAGAATCACCGCGACATCCCTCACCCGGGCACCGGGAATCAGGTCTGCCAGGACGAGATGGGGAGTGGGTGCGGTCAAGCTGGCCATGGTCGCTCCAACGTAGGAATCGGTTTGATCAACGGGCAGCCTAAGACACATCCGTCCCACGAGGACCACGTGGCCGACGTAGCTCACAACCGGTTTCGGTAATCTCGTCACGTGTCGAGAAGAGAACGTCGCCCTGTTCGGTTGGCGGTGGCGTTCATCGCGGTTGCGGCACTCGCGCTGGTCGGGTGCACGAAATCGGCGTCGAAGCCACCCGACACCGCCAGCTCCGCGCCCACCTCGAGCGAAACACCCACGGGCTCGACATCAGCCGCGCCGACGCCGAGCCAGGTCGCATCGGTGGACTTCTCTGATTGCTCGCCCCAGTTCCAGGCGGCCATCAACACCGACCGGGCCAAGACGATGAAGTTCAGCTGCGGCAAGCTCTCGGTCCCGGTGGACTACGCGGCGCCCGCCGATTCGAAGATCGACCTGTTCGTCGTGAAGGTGCACTGGACCAAGCAGGTGGCGACCGCCAGAATCGGTTCGCTGCTGGTGAATCCCGGGGGTCCGGGGGTCTCCGGGGTCAACCTGGCCGCGGGCCTGGTCTCAGACCTCGGCGACGACGTCTTCGCCCACTTCGATCTGGTCGGTTTCGACCCCCGCGGCGTCGGCTTCTCAGCACCGCTGACCTGCATCAGCGATGCCCAGAAGGATGTCTACAACGCCGAGGACCCCGATGTCAGGACGGTGGCCGGTCGCGCACTGGCCCGACGCACCTCGGCAGCGATCGCACGCACCTGCGTCACCAAGTACGGAAGCGCTCTGGCGCACTACAACACCGAAGAGACCGCGCGGGACATGGACCTGATCCGGCAGGCGGTCGGTGACTCGTCCCTGAACTACCTCGGCTACTCCTACGGCACCCGCCTTGGTGCCGCCTACGCGCATCTGTTCCCGAGCAAGATCCGGGTGGCGGTGCTCGACGGAGCACTGGAACCGGTCACCCCCGAGGTCGATCAGGATGAGCGGCAGGTCAAGGGCTTCGAATCGGCTTTCGACCAGTTCGCCGCCGACTGCCTCAGGCGTCCGGCGTGCGCGCCACTGCACAACCCGCGGACGACAGTGATTGCCCTGATCAAGGCGGCAGATCGAAAGCCGATCAGCTCCAGCGCCTCCGGCGAGACCCGACACGCTACCGGCGGGAACGTGCTCACCGCGGTCGCGGCCGCGCTGTACGACCGCGGCCAGTGGGTGGCGTTGGGCAACGCCCTGATCGCCGCAGTTCGCGGTGACGCCAAGGACGTCTTCGCGCTGGCCGACCAGTACACGCACCGGGACACCGGCACCGGTCACTACGGCAACCTGCAGGACGCGAACCTCGCGGTGAACTGCAACGATTCACGCCTGCGGGTCACCGACGCCCTGGTCGCCGCCAAAGCTGTGCAGTGGGCTGCGAAATACCCCATCTTCGGCATGAACGGCGCCGCTGGCCTGTACAGCTGCGTGACGTGGCCGCGGTCGGGACACGAGCTTCCCCCGGCCTCGGCGCCCGGTGCCGCGCCGATCCTGGTGCTCGGTACGGTGCACGATCCTGCGACTCCGTTCGCGGCGGCCGGTGTGCTGGCCAAGGCACTCGGGACGGGTGTGGTGCTCAGCTGGGACGGCGAGGGGCACACCGCCTACCCGAAGACCTCCTGCATCGCCGGCAAGGTCGACAGCTATCTCATCAACGCCACGTTGCCCGTTGGGCACTCCTGCCCGGCCGGATGATCGCGGCTTCGTCACCCGATGGCCGTCCTCTTCGCGCTGCTTGCCGCCGCCTCCTACGGCGTCAGTGATTTCATCGGTGGCCTGGCAGCGCGCAAGGCACACGCGGTGTCGGTGTTGCTGCTCAGCTACCCGGCTGGAGCGGCCATCATGGCACTGCTCATTCCGTTCTACGGTGGGCCGGTCTCGAGCACCACGCTCTGGTGGAGCATCGCCGGTGGTGCGGCTGGGCTGACCGGGGTCGCGCTGATGTACGCGGCGCTCGCGCAGGCCCCGATGAACGTCATCTCACCGGTGACCGCGGTGCTGTCGGGAGTCGTGCCGGTGGTCGGCGGCGTCCTTCTCGGCGAGCGCCCGCACCTGCTCGCCTGGGTGGGCATCGGGGTCGGGCTGGTCGCAGTCATCCTGATTTCCCGCCAACCCACCGATCACCCACACGGACCGATCGGCTGGCGCCCGCTGGCGATGGCGGCACTGGCCGGCATCGGGTTCGGCTCGTACTTCATCTGCCTGGCACAGGCGGACCACAACTCAGGGATCTGGCCGGTGGTGCTGTCCCGGCTGACCTCCTCAGCACTGCTGATTCCGGTTGCCCTGGTCGGCCGGCGGTTCGTCCGGCTACCGCGTGAGGTCCGCACCCTCGCAGTGGTGGCCGGCGTGCTCGACGCCTGCGCCAACGTTGCGTTCCTGCTCGCCGCGCGGACCGGCGAGCTGTCCCTGTCGGGCGTCATCACCGCGCTCTACCCTGCCGGCACCGTGGCGCTGGCCAGGGTGCTGCTGAAGGAACAGGCCGGCCGGCTGCAGCGAGTGGGACTTGTGATCGCGGCCGCCTCGGTCGTGCTGCTGACCCGCTGAGCCGCCGCCGAACGAGGTCAGCTATCGGGTTCGGCGTCCAGCACCGGTGGACGCTTTCGCGCACGACTGGGCTGGACCCGATCCGGCTCGCCCGCCATCTTGGGAAAGTTCGGCGGATACGGGGCGTCACCCAGCCCGCGATCGTGCTCATCGCGCTCGGACCACTCCAGCAGTTCCGAGAGGTCGAAGACTGCCTCATCGATGCCTGCGTGCAGGTCACCGAGCTCGGCGAACCGGCCAGGCATGGTGGCGATGGTGAAGTCATCCATCTGAATATGCGGCAGCTCGTCCCACAGCACCGGGGCCGATACCCGTCCGAACCGCGACGCACGTACCGAATACGCCGACGCGATGGTGCGGTCCCTGGCGTTCTGATTGAAGTCGATGAAGATCTGCTCACCGCGCTCCTCCTTCCACCAGGCAGTTGTCACCAGGTCGGGGCGGCGGCGCTCGATCTCGCGTGCGAACGCCAGTGCGGCGCGGCGAACCTGAGTGAAGCCATGGTCCGGGTGGATCCGTACGTAGATGTGCAGTCCTCGCGAGCCGGAGGTCTTCGGCCAGCCCACCGCTCCGAGCTCGTCGAGCAGTTCGCGCACCAGGCCGGCAACCACGACCGCCTCTGCGAATCCGGTACCGGGCTGCGGATCCAGGTCGATGCGGAACTCGTCCGGCCGCTCGGTGTCGGCACGCCGTGAGTGCCAGGGGTGGAACTCGATGGTCGACATCTGCACCGCCCAGATGACGCTCGCGAGTTCGGTAACGCACAACTCGTCGGCGCTCCGCCCGGACGGGAATTCGACATGGGCGGTCTCCACCCAGTCGGGCGCGCCCTTGGGCAGGCGCTTCTGGTAGATGGCCTCACCCTCCGCGCCGTCCGGGTGGCGCTTGAGCATGCAGGGGCGATTGGCCAACGCCCGCTCGATGCCGTCGCCCACGGAGAGGTAGTAGTTCACCAGATCGAGCTTGGTCTCGCCCCGTTCGGCGAAGTAGACCCGATCGGGATTGGTGACCTTGACGGTGCGCTCGCCGACCTGAACCTCGGTGAAGGGGGACGCCATGCCACAGAGGTTAGCGAGGCAGGGCGACATCGGTGTGACGATCCTGCCCCCGACCAGGCATGCTGAGGGGGTGGACAGTGACCAGCCCCCTTCCGGCGAGCCGGACCGGCCCGAGTTCACGGTGCCGGGACTGCCGGGCCCACCGGCGGGCGCGCAGGCCGGTCGCCGGACCCGTCCCGAGATCGTCTACCTGGACCCGCACGCAGATCGGCCGGTCAGCCAGTACTCCCCCGAGGGTGAGATCCGGATGATGGGCGATTTTGCCGCGGGGCTGGCGCGCCGCAACAACGTGTCGCGTCCGATGGCCTTCGCACTGGTCGCCATCGTGCTGCTACCGATCATCGTGACCGTCATCGCCGTCATCAGCAGCTGGCTCTGAGGACGGGCGTACTCGGTACTGTCGAGGCATGAGCACCCCAGATATCGAGCCCACCAAGGTGAAGGTCAGCAAGAGCGACGCTGAATGGCGCGCAGAGCTGACTCCGGCGGAATACCGGGTGCTGCGGCAGGCAGGGACGGAGCCGGCCTACGTCGGCGAATACACCGACAACCACCGGCAGGGTCTGTATTCGTGTCGGGCCTGCGGGGCTGAACTCTTCCGGTCGTCTGAGAAGTTCGATTCACATTGCGGCTGGCCGAGCTTCTTCTCGCCGCTGGCCGGGGACTCGGTCATCGAGCGGGTGGACACCAGCATGGGCATGCGGCGGGTCGAGATCGTGTGCGCGTCCTGCCAGTCACACCTCGGGCACGTGTTCTCCGGCGAGGGGTACGACACGCCGACGGATCTCCGCTACTGCATCAACTCCATCCGCCTGCGATTCGCCGACGATCCGGCTGGCTGAGGTCGGCAGGTCCGCTGAGGACGACCGGTCCGCTGAGGACGACCGGTCCGCTGAGGACGACCGGTCCGCTGAGGACGGCCGGTCCGCTGAGGACGGATCGCGCAGAGCGCTGGGATCCGTGGTCTCCGTGACGTCCTAGGGCAGGGTCTGGACCAGGTCGTCCAGCGAGCGCTTCGTGCCGGTGTAGAAGGGGACCTCGTCGCGTACGTGCAGCCGCGCCCGCGAGCCACGAAGGTGCCGCATCAGATCGACGATCCGGTGCAGCTCGTCCGCCTCGAACGCGAGGATCCACTCGTAGTCGTTGAGGGCGAACGACGCCACGGTGTTCGCTCGAACGTCGGCGTAGCCGCGGGCCATCTGACCGTGCTCAGCCAGCAACTCGCGCCGCTCGGCATCTTCGAGCAGGTACCAGTCGTAGGACCTTACGAACGGGTACACGCACACGTAGGCGCGCGCCTTCTCGTCGGCCAGGAACGCGGGCACGTGGCTCTTGTT
>JBBQFE010000255.1:0-5119 GCA_038321605.1 Mycobacteriales bacterium
GACCTGGCGGCGCAGATCAGCGTTCTGCCGTTGCAGGCTGGCAATCTGGCTTCGATTGCTGCCGACGTCGGGAATCCCCTGGATGAACCGCCGAACCGGTCCGATGACCGCATCGGTGCCCCGGTAGAGCGAGCCCAACGCCCCGGTAGTACCACCGCGTGCCCCCCGCAGCGAGCCGCCGGCAAAGTCAAGGCTGATGAACAGCAGAGCCACAGCTGTGAGCAGGACCGCTCCGATCTGCTGGCGTCGAGTGAGTCTTCGCATGTCGAAGCAGCGCGGGGCGACGGCTAGCGCCGGTGCCCGTCGACGACGACCTTGTGCAGTGTCTCGAATTGCTCGACCACGGTTGCGGTACCCAGGACGACCGAATCCAACGGGCGTTCGGCAACCAGGACCGGGATGCCGATCTCGTGCTGCAGTCGGGCGTCGAGACCACGCAGCAGCGCGCCGCCACCGGTGAGCACGATGCCCCGCGTTACGAGGTCGCCCGCAAGCTCGGGCGGGCAGCGGTCCAGAGTCGAGCGCACGGCAGCGACGATGCGGTTCAGCGGGGCGTTCATCGCGTGGCGCAGCTCGTCCGCGGACACGGCCACATTCCGTGGCAACCCCGAGGCGATGTCACGTCCGCGGATCTCCGCGCGCGACGGGCCCGCTATCGGGAAGGCCGAGCCGATCGAGATCTTGAGCTCCTCGGCCGTCCGCTCGCCGATCAGCATCGAGAACTCGGTACGGATGTGCTCGACGATGGCGCGGTCCAGGGCGTCGCCGGCCACCCGCAGGCTGGTGCTGGACACGATGCCGGCCAACGCGATGACGGCGACCTCGGTGGTGCCACCCCCGATGTCGATGATCATCGACCCGGACGGCTGGCTGACCGGCAGGCCGGCACCGATCGCGGCAGCCATCGGCTCGGAGATGATGTGCACCCGTCGAGCACCGGCGGCGTAGGCGGACTCGCTGACCGCCCGCTGCTCCACCGAGGTGATGCCACTGGGAACGCAAACCACGACGCGCGGACCGGTGAACGCCCGGCGTCCGATGACCTTGCGGACGAAGTACCGCAGCATCTCCGCCGTCGAGTCGTAGTCGGCGATCACCCCGTCCTGCAGCGGGCGAACGGCCTTGATGTGACCAGGTGTACGGCCGATCATGCGTTTGGCTTCGGTACCGACGGCGACGACGGCGTTGGTCGTGGTGTCGACCGCGACTACCGAGGGCTCATTCAGCATGATGCCGCGGCCGCGCGCATAGACCAGCGTGTTGGCTGTGCCCAGATCGACGGCGAGGTCTCCACCGAGCAGGTCGCCACCCAGCAGCGACATCGGGGTGAAGGCCATGGGTGCGGTTTACCTCGTCCTGGTTCAGCACACGGGCGATGCCCGTGTTACTGGTGTGAATGACGAGATGATCGTATGGTGCGACAAGGGCATTCGCGGCTGCGACTCGCCGCAGCAGTGGCACTCGGCGCAACGCCATCGGCGTGGTGAACGGTTAATTTGTCAGTCGGCAGCGGGGAACCACAGTCCGATCTCGCGCGCGGCAGACTCAGCGGAGTCCGAACCGTGCACGAGATTCTGCTGTACTTTCAAGCCCCAATCACGGCCGAGGTCGCCGCGGATGGTGCCGGGTAGCGCCTGGGTCGGATCGGTCGCGCCCGCCAGGCTGCGAAAGCCCTCGATGACGCGGTTGCCCTCTGCCACCAGCGCGACGAGAGCACCGGAGGACATGAAGTCCACCAGTGGTTGATAGAACGGCTTGCCGACATGCTCGGCGTAGTGCTGACTCAACAGCTCGGCATCCGCGGTGCGCTGCTTCAACGCAACGATTCGGTATCCCTTTGCCTCGACGCGGGAAAGCACCTCTCCGATGAGGTTGCGGGCGACGCAATCGGGCTTGAGGAGGATGAGGGTTCGTTCGGTCTGCGGCTGTGCTGAGTCATCGGTCACCGGCACAGTTTAGGCGCTGGGCTCACGAGACCAGCATTCGCCAGCCGGAACTTGTGCCGACGAGTTGATGCCTGGTCTGCAGGAGGTAAAGCCACAGCGCCACGAAGATGATCACCACGACGGCCAGCGCAGGCACCAGCAGGATGGTCGCTGCGAGGGCAAGCTGCAGCGATGAGCCGAGCCCTATCCCCCACCGGCGGCGGAGCATGAAACCCGTCAGCACCAGCAGGACGGCAAGCGCCACCAGCAGCCAGGTCTTGGTGGACGACAGGCCCACCGATGTCTGCGCGATGGCCCGTGGCACCAGCAGGACGACGAAGGCCTCCAGGCAGAGGATGGCAGCCAGACCACCCCGGGTCGCCCGATTCGCCTTGGTGCGGCGCGCTTCCCGGTCGTCCTCGGTTATTTCCGTGGTGCCGTTGCCCACAGGGTCATCGGCGGCTCCACCGGCTGTCACGGCGGCGGACCGGTCGACCGGGTCGGGTTCGCGCGTGTCCGGACCGGTCATGGTTGTGCCCTGGTCAGCAGGGTCCGCGCCTCGCCGGCGGTCACCACGGAGCCGGTGATGAGTACTCCGGCACCGACGACCAGGCCGTCCGCGCCTTCTTCGGCAAGGGCGATCGCCGTCTCGATGGCGTCGTCCAGGCGCACCTCGACGGTGACCCGGTCAGAACCGAACACGTCTACTGCGATCGCCGCGAGCTCATCGGCGGCGAGGGCGCGAACCGAACTGTTCTGGGTGATGACGACCTGATCGAGCGCGGGTTCCAACGCTTCCAGCGCGCCCCGCACGTCCTTACCGTCGAGCATCGCGACCACACCGACCAGCTGACGAAAGTCGAAACCATCGCTGAGCGCGGACACCGTGGCAACCATGCCTGCCGGGTTGTGACTGGCATCGACCAGCACGGTCGGGGCAGATCTGACGGCCTCGAGCCGACCGGGTGCGGTCACCCCTGCGAACGCCGCCCGAACGATGTCGAGGTCGATCCCGCCGGTCGCCGCCCCGGCGCCGAAGAACGCCTCTACCGCGGCGAGGGCGCAAGCGGCATTCTGAGCCTGGTACGCACCGTGCAACGGTAGGAAGATCTCGTCGTAGAGACCGCCGAGACCCTGCAGGGTCAGCAACTGTCCGCCCACGGCGACCTGTCGGTCCCGGACGCCGAATTCCAGACCCTCCCGCGCCACGGCTGCGCCCACCTCGGCGGCGCGTTGGATCAGTTGGGCTGCTGCCTCGTTCGGTTGGGCGGCCAGGATCGCCGACGCTCCCTCGAAGATGATGCCGGCCTTCTCGGTGGCGATCTTGGCAACCGTGTCGCCCAGGTACTCGGTGTGATCCAGGGCGATCGGCGTCACGACTGCGATCGGGGAGTGCAGAACATTGGTCGCGTCCCAGGTGCCGCCCACTCCGACCTCGACCACGGCCACATCGACGGGTGCGTCGGCGAAGATGGCAAATGCCAGGCCGGTGAGCGCTTCGAAGAAGGTCATCGGCATGTCGGAATCAGCGTCCACCAGATCGAGGAAGGGCGAGATCTCGGTCACCGCGTCGGCGAACACCGCGTCGGACACCGGTTCGCCGTCGAGCACTATCCGCTCGGTCATCTCGGCCAGGTGGGGGCTGGTGTACCGGCCGGTCCGCAGCCCGAATCCGCGTAGCAGCTCCTCGATCATCCGGGCGGTGGAGGTCTTGCCGTTGGTTCCGGTGACGTGGATGGACCGGTAGGCGAGGTTGGGCTGGCCGAGCAGGTCCATCAAGGCCTCGATGCGGTCACGCGAAGGCCCAATTTTAGATTCACCCCAGCGGGCGAGTAGTAATTGTTCTGCGGCCTGTCGACGAGATCGGTCGGTCTTCGCTCTGGTGACTGCGGTGGATTCCACGAAAGTCCATGCTACGGGCGCCGGGTGGGCACTGCGTTACACAGGGTTTGGTGTCTTGATCGCGATGGGGATGGTCCGATGGCGCAGACCGAACAGGCCGGGCTCAGAGCCGCGGGTGGTGGCTACCGCAGCCCGCAGTACTACGACGTTGTTCACCGGACCGGGCTGCACACCGGATCCATGGCCGAGGGCGCCGAGTACGTCCTGCGCTCCAATGATCGCGGCAGCATGACCGTTGCTGCACCGCGTCTCTATCCGCATCTGTGGAGCTGGGACGCTGCGTTCGTCTCGATCGGACTCGCGCAGCTGTCCGTGTCGCGCGCGGTCACCGAGCTGCGAACCCTGCTCAGCGGGCAGTGGACCACCGGCATGATTCCGCACATTCTCTTCGGTGATTCCGGCGGTTACTTCCCCGGTCCCGACCGGTGGGCGACCACCACCGCCGCGTGTGCGCCGGTCGGCGTCTCCACGAGCGGAATCTGCCAGCCGCCGGTGCATGCGATCGCGGTGGCCGAGGTGGTCGCGCGCGGCAGGGCGGCCGGCGGGGAGGATCGCCGGGTGGTCGAGGCCTTCCTGGCGGACACCTTCGACTGCTGGTTCAGGTGGCACACCTGGCTGGCAGCTGCGCGGGACCCGCATGGTCACGGCCTGGTAGAGATCCATCACGGCTGGGAGTCCGGCCTGGACAACTCGCCGCGGTGGGACCACAGCTACGCGATGGTCGAGCCGGGTTCGCTGGAACCGTTCGTGCGGACCGACATCGCGCACGTCACCGATCTGAGTCAGCGGCCCTCGGACTACGAGTACCGGCAGTACGCCTGGTTGATCGACCAGATGAAGGCCGTCGGCTACGACGACACCGATACCCGGTCCGGTGTCGATTTCAGGGTGCGCGATGTCTTCATGTCCGCGATCCTCTCGGTGTCCAGCGAGGTCCTCGCGGAGCTCGGCGACAGCATCGGGCGTGACGAACAGGCCGACCACCTTCGCGAATTGGCACTGCGTTTCGACAGGGGGGTCACACGCGCGACGTCGCAGGTCACCGGGTTGGCACGTGACTTCGATGTCCGCAGCGGTGAATGGATCCACACCGCGACCATTGCCGGCTTCGCGCCGCTGCTGTGCAGCAAGGACCCTAGGCTGCGGAGTCGCCAATTGCGGATCCTGATCGGCCCGGACTGGATGGGACACCCGTCGCTGGCATATCCCCTGCCCACCTCGACGTCACCTACCAGCCCTGCGTTCAGGCGGACCACCTACTGGCGTGGCCCGGTGTGGCCGGTGATCACCTG
>JBBQFE010000256.1:0-5098 GCA_038321605.1 Mycobacteriales bacterium
ACTGATGTCACGCACGTGGACCGGATTCGACGGTCCCCCGATCGGCGAGGCGTCGTCCACCAGCTCCTCGTCGTCCAGGTCGGCCAGCCGGAACAGCTCCCACCAGGCGGGCCGCTGTTCGCGGCGATGCCACCCGACGAGCCCCGCCAACAGCGGGTGGCCCGCCCCGAGCAACCGGTCCGCCAGCTGCGCCTCGGCCACCTCGGCATCGTTGGGCGCGACCGCGGTCGGGGTGGCACCGCTGGCCGGCCGAGCCAGCTCACTGCCCAACCCGGCCTGCAACTCGGTGCGGCGGTCTTCGAGCCAATCGTGCAGCGCCGCGGTGGAGCGGACATCGTCGGCGTTGTAGGCCAGGATCTGATCCAGCACCTGCTGGTCGCGGTCCCCGTCGGGCCGGGTGAGCCATTGCTCGTAGGCCACCACGCTCGACATCGCGTCGGCGACCGCACCGGTACCGTCGCTGGTATCTCCGCCCGCAGCGCGGACGTGGCCCCAGTAGAAGGCCTCCAGCTTCTTCAGCGAGTAGGACTCCTTACTGATCCGTAGCCCCTGGCGAACCACCGCGTACAGGTCCACCAGCACCTCCGCCCGCAGCAGCACGTCCAGTTCAGCCTCCCGGACGCCGTGCCGGGCGGTGAGCCGCTGCAGCGCCGAGCGTTCGTACGGGGCGTAGTGGTAGACGTGCGACTGCGGGTGGGCCTGCCACTGCTGCAGGATCCGATCCACCAGCTGCTCGGTGAGCCGGGCCTCGGCCTCGAAGCTGTGCGCCCACAGGCCGGTGAAGCCGCCGGACCGGTCACCGAGCCCGGCCAGGTACTCCCGCCCCGCCGGCTCGGCGAACGGGTCGCCCTCGAAGTCCAGGTAGAGGTCACCCGGATCCGGCTCGGGCAGCCGGAGCAGGCCGAGTCCTGCCACCGGCTCGAGCCGCTGGTAGGAAGGCTGCCCGTCCCGCCGCTCCGCCAACTGCAGACCGGCCTGTTGCACCAGGCGCTCGCGTGAGGTGCGCCCGATGGCCCGCGGCAGGTCCGCCGGGTCGTGCGTCGCCAACTGGCTCAGCGTGCTGATCCCCGCGGCCTCGAGTTGCTCGCGGTGATCGTTGCGCATGAAGGCCACCAGCGAGAGATGGTCGGCCGCGCGCCAGGCCGCGGCACAGCGAGCCTGCCAGCGACACTGCGGGCAATGCTGCACCGGTTCGGCCCTGGTGGCCGGCGGATCGGCGACGAACCGACCGAACCGGCCGGCGAGCCGGCGATAGTAGGACTGCACGTCGAGGTAGCGGTAGGCGTGCTCGACCCCGTCGCCCGCCACCACCGTCAGCCACTCGGGCGGCGTGCCCTGCAGCCGCAGCAGGTGCTCGCCGTACTCCGCCATCTGCAACAGCGCAGGAACCTTCAGCCGTCGGGCCAGTTTGGTGTCGGCCACGTCATAGGACCAGTCGCCCAGCTCCGACGGCCGATCGGTTCGCAGCAGAAAGTCGGCGTGACCGCGGTGACCGGCATGCAGGAAGGTGGCCTGGTAGATCACCGAAGCCCCGGCTCGCATGGCCTGTTCGGTGCTCGCCGCGGCGACCTCCAGCGGCGACGGGTCGATCTCGGTCACATCCGAGCCCTGACGAAGCTGCTCCAGGTACCGGTATTCGTGCTCGAGACCCTTGCGGAACAACAGCTCGAGCGTCTCGTCCACCGGGGCGTCCGGGCCGCCGTCCGGGCGCCGCAGCCGACCCCGCGCCACCGCCAGGTCGAGCGCGGTCAGTTCCGTGCAGGCCAGGAACTTGGTCAGGTCGGTGGGACTGGTGACCAGGTCGGCGCCCTCGAGGTACATGAGCGCTCAGCCGCCGGTCCGGCAACCCGCGGGATGCCGCCCGGCGCTGTCGACGTTGATGGCGTACACCGTTATTTCCCCTTGCTCTTGCCCGGCCCCTTGCCGTGGCCCGGATGGTTGGCGTTGCCCGGGCCCACCGGTGAGGGGGTCGTCGACGCGCTGGTGGCTGCCGGTGTCGTGGCGGGTGCGCTGGTCAGCCTGGCAGGTGCGGCCGGGTTGCCGGTAGGGGTGCCGGTGGATGGCGGTGGGGTGCTGCCGTGGCTGGAACTCAGGACAGCGGCAACGATCACCGCGACGAGCACTCCGGTCGCGGCAAGGATCCCGGCAACCAGCCGCCGGCCCGGACGGGACGTCCGCCGCACGGCCGGCGTCGACAGCAGTGCGGTCGAGGCTGCCCCGAATCGCAGGGTCGCGCCCGCCCCTGGCTCACCCGTCCGCAGCCCTTCGAGAACACCCTGAACCTGTTGCGCGGTGGGACGGCCGGCGGGCTCGCGGGCTGTCATCGCGGTGAGTAACTCAGTCCAGCCGACGCCGAACCGGGTGGGCACCGGCGGCTGTCGGTCGAGTCGGGCGGCGGCGGCGGAGAGCCCGCTGCCGGGATAGACCACCTCGGCGGTGAGACATTCGATGAGCAGCAGTCCCAGCGAATAGACGTCGCTGGCGGGGCCGACGTCGCGTCCCTGCGCCTGTTCGGGGCTGAGGTAGTTGGCGGTGCCCACCGTCATCCCGTGGGTGGTGAGTCGGGTGCCATCGATCAGCCGGGCGATGCCGAAGTCGGTCAACCTGGCAGCGAACGGGGCGCCACCGCCGGCGGGTACGTCCAGCAGCACATTGGCCGGCTTGACGTCGCGATGCACGATCGACCTGCCGTGCACGTAGGCAAGGGTCGCAGCAAGCTCGCTACCCAGCAGCGCGGTGTCGGTGACGGTCAGTGGACCTTCGGCAAGCCGGTGCGCCAGGGTAGGGCCGGCGATGAGCTCCATGACGAGGAAGGGAATCGCCGCCTGGGTCCTGCCACCGGCATGTTCGGCCACCGCGCCGGTGTCGTACACCGTCACCAGGCCGGGGTGCCGTAACGAGGCCAGCGTTCGCACCTCGGCATCGACCCGTCGCTGGTCGTCACCGGTGGTCGTGTCGAACCTGAAGACCTTGACCGCGACCGGCCGGTGCAGGGTCTCGTCCTGGGCGCGGTAGACGTCGGCCATGCCGCCCCTACCGATCCGGGCCGTCAGCCGGTAGCGGTGTGACAGCAACGCGCCGACGCCCGGCAGCTCGGGGAGGGCGGCGGTGTCTGACATGGCTCGGCGTTCATCCCATCGGTTCGGTTGGCTGTCCACGACACCGTATGCGGTGTGCCGACGAGCGCAACCGGTGGTCCGCTCGCCCGCCGTGGCATGCTGGATCGATGTCGAAAAGCGCGTACGCACAGACCGTGGACGAGGTGCTGGTGGCGGGCCGCCGGCTGGAGGTCGTGTCCGCGGGACCGACCGATGGGCGGGCCCTGGTCTTTCACCACGGCACCCCGGGAGCCGCCGTCGGCTTCGGCCCCGCGGTGGAATCCGTGGTCGCACGGGGGCTGCGCTACGTCACGTACTCGCGGCCGGGTTACGCGGGCTCCGGTGCCCAGCCCGGGCGGCGGGTTGCTGACGCCGCTGCGGACGTGGCCGCCGTGCTGGATCACCTCGGAGCCGGGGAGTTCGTGACCGTCGGCTGGTCCGGTGGCGGTCCGCACGCGCTGGCCTGCGCCGCGCTGCTTCCCGATCGTTGCCGGGCGGCCGCCACGCTGGCGGGCGTTGCTCCCTTCGACGCGCCGGGCCTGGACTTTCTGGATGGGATGGCACCGGAAAACCACGCGGAGTTCGGTGCGGCCGTGATCGGCGCCGAGCCGCTGTCGCCGTGGCTCTCCGCCGCGGCGACCGAGCTGCGGAGCATCACCGCTGCAGAGGTTGCCGCCAGTCTCGGGGGACTGATCAGCGAGGTCGATCGGGCCTCGCTGACCGGTGAGTTCGCCGAATGGACGGCGATGCTGTTCCGCGCCGCGGTGAGCAGCGGCATCGACGGCTGGCGGGACGATGACCTTGCCTTCGTCGCCCCGTGGGGTTTCGAGCTGGACTCGGTCAGCCGTCCGGTGTTCGTGTGGCAGGGCGACGAGGACCGGATGGTGCCGTTCGCGCACGGCCAGTGGCTCGCCGCCAACATCGCCGGCGCGCGTGCCCGGTTGCTGCCCGGCGAGGGACACCTGTCGATCGCGCTGGGCGCTTTCGACCGCATCGTCGACGAGCTGGTGGAAGCCGCCGCCGGCTAGCCGGGGCTGGTGGGGCCGGGGCTGGTGGGCGTCGGCGTCAGTCTTCCAGCAGCGGACGCAGCGCGGCCGTGATCTGCTCGGTCTCGATCAGAAAGCCGTCGTGGCCGTACTCGCTGCTCACCGTGCGGTACTCGGCACCGGGGACCCCATCGGCGATCACGCGCTGCTGATGCGGCAGGTACAGCCGGTCCGAGTCCACCGAGACCGCCATCGTCCTTGCCCGTACCCGTCGCAGCGCTGACGCCGACCCGCCACGGGCCGTTCCGACGTCGTGACTGTTCATGGATTCGGTCAGGGTCACGTAGCTGCCGGCGTCGAACCGTCCGACCAGTTTGTCGGCGTGGTGGTCGAGGTAGGACTCCACCGCGAACCGGCCGCCCGCCGCCGGTGTCTCGCCGGGTTGCGGTCGTCGCCCGAACCGGCTGGAAAGCTCCTGTTCGCTGCGGTAACTGATGTGCGCGATCCGCCGGGCCAGCCCCAGGCCGAGGTCGGGTCCCTGCGGGTGGCGGTGATAGTCGCCGCCGTGCCAGTTCGGGTCGCTGCGGATGGCGTGCAACTGCACCGAGGCCAGCGCGAGCTGTTCGGCGCTGGCCTCCGCGCTGGAGGCGATGACCGCCAGCCGTTGGACGCGGTCGGGCTGCATCACCGCCCACTCCAGGGCGCGCATACCGCCCATCGAGCCGCCGATGACCAGCGCCCAGCTGTCGATACCGAGGGCGTCGGCGAGCTGGATCTCAGCGGTGACCTGGTCGCGGGTCGAGATCACCGGGAACCGTGAGCCGTACGGCGCTCCGTCCGCCGCACTGCTTGCCGGACCCGTCGTGCCCTGGCAGCCGCCGAGCACGTTGGCAGCCACCACGAACCACCGGTCGGTGTCGATGAGCCGGCCCGGGCCCACCAACCCGTCCCACCAGCCCGGCGTGGGATGTCCCGGGCCGGTGGGACCGAGCACGTGCGAGTCGCCGGTCAGCG
>JBBQFE010000257.1:0-5081 GCA_038321605.1 Mycobacteriales bacterium
GACCGGATCACCTCGGCGCTCACCGGCGACAATCCGAGAGCCCTGGTGGAGCAGGCGGCGTTAGCGCTGCTGGTCTACATCGAGGAGGAGACCGATGGCTTCCGGATCCTGGTCCGGGACTCGCCGGTCGCCTCGAGCACCGGCACCTTCTCGTCCCTGCTGAACGACATCGCCAGCCAGGTCGAGTACATCCTGGTACGGGAGTTCAACGACCGTAACCTCAATCCGAAGCTCGCCGGCATGTATGCCCAGATGCTGGTCGGCATGGTGGCGCTCACCGGCCAGTGGTGGCTCGAGGTCAGAAAACCCAAACGTGAAGAGGTCGCCGCCCACCTGGTCAACCTGGGGTGGAACGGCCTGCGCGGGCTGGAGGCCAAGCCGCGGCTGTCCTTCACCGATTGAGGTTCGTCTCAGACCTCTTCGGACAGTTCCAGCCAACTGTGCTCGGTGCTCGCCTTGGCGGCCAGCACCTCGCGCAGCTCCGCGTCCAGCTCGCTGATCCTGGTGTAGTCGGTGGCGTGTTCGGCCAGGCTGGCATGCAGCGCTGCTTCGCGCTTGTCCAGTCGGGCCAGTTCCCGCTCCAGCTTCGTCAGCTCCTTGCGGGCCGCCCGCGAATCCATCCGACGGCTCCTCGCCTCGGCATGCGCAGCGCCGTCCGGGGGCCCGTCCGTGCTGGCGCCGATTCCGCCCAGGTCGGCAGGTCCCGCTGCGACCAACGCCTCGGCGCGCAGCTTCAGGTACTCGTCCACACCGCCGGGCAGCGCCCGCACCGTGCCGTCGCCGAGCAGCGCCACCGTCGAATCGGTCACCCGCTCGATCAGGTACCGGTCGTGGCTCACCACCACCAGGGTTCCGACCCAGGAATCCAGCAGATCCTCCAACGCCGCGAGGGTGTCGGTGTCCAGGTCGTTGGTCGGCTCGTCCAGCAGCAGCACGTTGGGTTGCGCCAGCAGCAGCCTCAACAGTTGCAGTCTGCGCTTCTCGCCACCCGACAGATCGGCCACGGGCGTCCACTGCCGGTCGTTTGCGAAACCGAAACTCTCCGCCAGCTGGCTGGCTGACAGTTCCACCCCGTTGAGCTCGGCAGTCGTGCGGACCTCGGTCACCGCCTCGATGACCCGGAGATTGGCGGGCAGTTCCGTCACGTTCTGCGAGAGGTGACCCGACCGGACCGTCTGGCCGATCGCGACCCTGCCGCTGTCCGGTTGCAACTCGCCGGCCAGCAGCCGCAGCAGGTGGGTCTTGCCCGAGCCGTTGAAGCCGATGATGCCGATCCGGTCGCCCGGACCCACATGCCATTCGACCTTGTCCAGCAGGACCTTCTGCTCCTCACCGGTGCCCACCGTCAACGAGGCGTCCTCGACGTCGAAGACACTGCGACCCAGGCGCTTGGCTGCCAGCGCGCGTAGCTCGGTGGTGCTGCGTGGCGGCGGGACATCGGCGATCAGTGCCTCTGCGGCGTCGATCCGGAACTTCGGCTTCGACGTCCGGGCCGGTGCGCCGCGGCGCAGCCACGCGAGCTCCTTGCGCAACAGGTTCTGGCGCCGTGCCTCACTGGCACTGGCCTGTCGGTCCCGTTCGGCGCGCGCGAGCACGTAGGCGGCGTAGCCGCCGTCGAAGCTCCGGACTCCGCCGTCGATGACCTCCCAGGTCCTGGTGCAGACCGCGTCGAGAAACCAGCGATCGTGAGTGACGACCAGCAACGCCCCGCGACGCCGGTTGAGGTAGTCGGCCAGCCAGGTGACGCCCTCGATGTCCAGATGGTTGGTGGGCTCGTCCAGCACCACCAGATCGGACTCCTTGATCAAGGCTGCGGCCAGCGAGACCCGTCGACGTTCGCCGCCGGACATCCGATCAACCGACGTGTCCAGGCCCAGCGAGGCCAGGCCCAACCCGTTGAGCACCTCGCGGATCGAGGCATCTCCGGCCCAGACATGCTCTGCGGTGTCACCGATCACCAGCTGGCGTACGGTCGCGCCGGCCTTCAGGCTGCCCGACTGATCGACGACGGTGATGTCCAGCCCACCGGTCCGGGTCACCCGGCCGCTGTCCGGTGGCTCTGCGCCGGTGATCATGTTCAGCAGCGTCGACTTACCGCCGCCGTTGCGGCCGACCACGCCGATCCGGTCAGCGGTATTGATCCCCAGCGAGACGCCGGACAGCACCACGGTGGTCCCGTAGCCCTTGTCGACGTTCTCCAGGTTGACCAGATTTGCCACGCGGTGCCATCCCTACTGAGTTGCGGTGAGTGGGCCGGGGACGCCGCCCACGACGGCGATCGCGAAGCGGCAGGTGCCACTGGCCGCAACCGACTCGGCCAGTGCCAGGGCATGCTCGCGATCGGTTGCCAGGAATACACAGGACGGCCCGGATCCCGACACCAGCGTAGCCAATGCACCGGCCCTGACTCCCGCCGCCAACGTGGCGTCCAGGTACGGGGCCAGCGCGAGGGCGGCGGGCTGCAGATCGTTGGCCATCGCGGCCGCCAACGCGGGCAGGTCACCGGCCGCCAACGCAGCTAGCAAGCCGGCGGACCGAGACTCCTCGGGTGATAATCGCCCCGCAGCCTCTTCAGGGTCAGCCTTTTCATGGCCAGCCGCTTCAGGGTCAGCCTCTTCACGGCTGACCACGTCACGTCCGGCCACGTCACGTCCGGCCACGTCACGTCCGGCCACGTAAACCTGCCCGGCCGCACGCTGACGGTCGAGTTCGGCATAGACAGCCGGGGTGCTCAGGCCGTCCGCCGCCGCGGCCAGCACCCAGTGCAGCTGGCCGGCCACCGGTATCGGTGCCAGTCGTTCGCCCCGTCCGGTGCCGACAGCCGTCCGCCCGTGCAGCGCGAATGTCACATCGCTGCCCAGGTCGGCGGCCAGCCGTTCCAGTTGCCGAGTCGGGGTGTCGAGTTGCCAGAGCCGATCGCACGCAACCAGGGCACCCGCGGCATCGGCGGATCCGCCCGCCAAACCGGCAGCCACCGGAATCGACTTCACGATCGACAGCGCCACCGAAGCCGGCCGACCAGCGTGGTCGGCGAGTGCCTGTGCGGCCCGCCAGGCGAGGTTGGTCCGGTCGCCGGGAACCCGATCACCCTCGGCTCCGCTCATGGTGACCGACAGGTGCGGCGCGGCAGAGGCCGTGACGGTGTCGTACAGACTGACCGCCTGGAACACGGTGTGCAGGTCATGAAAGCCGTCTTCGCGGGCCGGTCCCACCCGGAGTTCGATGTTGATCTTCGCCGGCACCCTTACGGTCACCTCGAAAGGCCCGGCCGTCGACGAAACCGCCGGCTCGCGGGGTCCCGGGACATCGGCGGGCGAACAATCAGACACTCCGGCGATGCTAGCGGCTCGCGGGGGTGCCGTTCTCGCCCCGATTTCGTTGTCGCTCCATCCAGCTTGTAAGATCGATGGGTTGCCTCGGCGAGGGAATCCATGCAGATGCCGGTTCGGACGTGCTGTCCGGTTGCCGAAATCCAGGGTTTCGTGATCGACGCGGTGTTTGCCGGTAATCGACGGTCGACCCTGTTGCTGATCGCCTTGCCGTGACGACACCGCGCGACCCACTGCATGCAGCTGATGTATGCGGAGATCCGCACACCGCAACCGCCCTTCGTACTGATCAGCACGACCAGTAACGATGACCACCGAGATTAGCCAGGAGCGCCGCCATGTCCGAGATTCGTCTCATCGCCGAGGTCCGTACCGAGTTCGGCAAGGGTGGTGCCCGACGCACCCGGCGTGCCGGCAAGATCCCCGCGGTCATCTACGGCCACGGTGCGGATCCGCGCCACGTCTCGCTGCCGGCGCGCGAGTTCACCCAGCTGCTGAAGAAGAACGGCGCGAACGTGCTGCTCACCCTCGAGGTGGACGGCGTCGATGAGCTCGCCATCCCGAAGGCCGTCCAGCGCCACGCGATCAAGGGTGTCTACGAGCACGTCGATCTGATCACGGTGCGCCGCGGCGAGAAGGTCACCGTCGAGGTGCCGCTGGTTCTCGAGGGCGACATCGCTCCGGGCGGCCTGCTCGCCCAGGACCAGACCACCGTCTCCGTTGAGGCAGAGGCCACGCACCTGCCCACCGAGATCACCGTCAAGATCGAGGGACTGCAGGTCGGCACCGTCATTCACGCCAGCGACCTGGTCCTGCCTTCCGGCAGCTCGCTCGCATCGGACCCCGAGTCGCTGATCCTGCAGGTCAACGCGGCACCGACCGCCGAAGATCTCGAGGGTGAGGTCGCCGAGGCGGTCGCCGAGCTCGGCATCGTCGAGGACAAGCCCGACTCCGAAGAGGGTGCGGCTCCCTCAGCCGAGTAGTGCGAACCGTCTAACAGTCCAGCGAAGCAGTCCGCGCGAGCGGGCTCGGGCCCGGAGTTGCCAATGTCTGACGATCGGTTTCTCATCGTCGGCCTGGGTAACCCGGGCCCTCGCTATGCCGCCACCCGGCACAATGCGGGTTTCATGGTCGCCGACGAGCTCGCCCTGCGGATCGGCGGCAACTTCAAGGCTCACAAGGCCCGAGCCGACCTGTGTGAGGGCCGGCTGGCCGGTCAGCCGGTGGTGCTGGCAAAGCCCCGCTGCTTCATGAACGAGTCGGGCGGACCGATTGCGGCAGTGAGCAGGTTCTACAAGGTCGATCCGCTGTCGGTGGTCATCGTCCACGACGAGCTGGACCTGCCGTTCGGGGGACTCCGGCTCAAGCGTGGTGGCGGTGAGGGCGGCCACAACGGGCTGAAGTCGACCACCGCCGCGCTCGGCACCAAGGACTACGCGCGAGTACGGTTCGGCATCGGTCGGCCACCCGGCCGGCAGGACCCGGCAGAGTACGTGCTGAGAGAGTTCGGCGGCGCCGAGCGCAAGGAGCTCGCGTTCTTCATCGATCGGGCGGCGGATGCAGTCGAATCCCTGATCAGCGGTGGCCTGGAGGCCGCGCAGAACGCGTTCAACTCCTGACCGGACGGTCCTCCGAATCGCCGTAGCCGGTGTTGCTGGGGTATACCTATGGGACCAATGCCCGGGTTCGCCGGGACGCGGTCAGTTGTGCCTAGGAGTGGTTTGCATGCGCCGAGTGTTAGCGACCTTCACC
>JBBQFE010000258.1:0-5048 GCA_038321605.1 Mycobacteriales bacterium
TTCTTCCACGCCGACGAGGCCGAAGGGGCTCGGCTGCTGCTGGCCGCCGGCGCTGATGACCGGCGGCTGCCGGTGGTCATCACCGACACCGGCGAGGCACTGATCGAGCCCACCGACGGCGAATTGGCCGACCGGGTCGGACTGAGCACCACCCCCAGCAAGGACTTCTATGACCTGATCGTGATCGGCGGCGGGCCGGCGGGACTGGGTGCGGCGGTCTACGGCGCGTCCGAGGGTCTGCGCACCGTCCTGATCGAGCGGACCGCGACCGGGGGCCAGGCCGGCCAGAGCAGCCGGATCGAGAACTACCTGGGCTTTCCCGACGGGGTGTCCGGTGCCCAGTTGACCGACCGGGCACGGCGGCAGGCCACCAAGTTCGGCGCCGAGGTGATCACGACCCGCGATGTGGTCGGGCTGGACGTGACCGGTTCCGCGCGGACCGTCCGGTTCGCCGACGGGGCGACCCTGGCGGCGCACACCGTCATCCTGGCGACCGGCGTCTCCTACCGGCAGCTGACCGCTCCGGGCCTGGATGCGTTGACCGGCCGCGGCGTCTTCTACGGCTCGGCACTGACCGAGGCCGCCAACTGCGCGGCACACGACATCTACATCGTGGGCGGCGCGAACTCCGCAGGCCAGGCCGCGGTGTTCCTGGCCCGGCACGCGCGCACGGTGACCATCCTGATCCGGGGCACCTCGCTGGAGGCGTCCATGTCCTACTACCTGATCCAGCAGATCGCCGGGATCGACAACATCGTGGTGCGCACCTGCACCGAGATCGTCGGGTCCAGGGGTGACAGCCACCTCGAGGGACTGACCCTGCGCGACAGCTCCACCGGCCTCAGCGAGCAGGTGGACACCCAGTGGCTGTTCGCCTTCATCGGGGCGGCGCCCCGGACCGAATGGCTGGACGGCGTGGTCGTGAAGGATGCCAAGGGTTTCGTGGTGGCCGGGCCCGACCTGAGTGTGGACGGCCTGCAACCACCGGGCTGGACGTTGGACCGGCCGCCCTATCACCTGGAAACAAGCGTGCCAGGTGTATTTGTTGCAGGAGATGCCCGCGCAGATTCGGCCAAGCGGGTGGCCTCAGCAGTAGGTGAGGGAGCGATGGCCGTGATGCTCGTCCACCGGTACCTGGAGAAGCTATGACCGACCTCGCCGCCGAACCCGCGATACCTGCCGGAGCCGGACTGACCGCCCGTCCCAGGCCGGTACTGCCTTGCGACCCCGCAGAGCTGCGAACGCTGTTCCTCTTCGAGAAGCTCACCGATGAGCAACTGGCGTGGCTGTGTGACCAGGGCCGCGTCGAGGCCTTCGAGCCGGGTCCGGTGTATGCCGAGGGCGAGCCCGCCACCTGCTTCTACGTCCTCATCGACGGTGCCCTCGTGCTGTCGCGCAGGATCGGTGGCGAGGACGTCGAGATCAACCGGACCAGCCAGCGTGGGGTGTATTCAGGCGCCTGGCGCGCGTACCTCGGTGACCGGGTGCCGCAGACCTACGACAGTTCGATGCGGGTTGCCGAACCGTCACGGTTCTACGTGCTGGACGCGCAGCTGTTCGCCAAGGCCATCAGCGACTGGTTCCCGATGGCCCTGCACCTGCTCGAGGGCTTGTTCTTCGGCATCCAGAACACCCAACAGGCGGTCGGGCAGCGGGAGCGACTGCTGGCTCTCGGCTCACTCTCGGCTGGCCTGACCCACGAGCTGAACAATCCCGCCGCCGCGGCCGTTCGCGCGACGTCGTCGCTGCGCAGCAGGGTGGCAGGCATGCGGCACAAGCTGGGCACGATCGCCGAGGGCCCCTACGACCGCACGGTGCTGGCGGTACTGATCAAGCTCCAGGAGGACGCGGTCGAGCACGTGGCGAAGGCGCCGAGCCTGTCCGGTGTGGAGGCCGCCGACCGCGAGGACGAGATCGCGGACTGGCTGGCCGACCACGACATTGCCGACGGTTGGGACATCGCACCGACGTTCGTCCAGGCCGGTCTCGACGTCGCCTGGCTGCACAAGGTGACCGAGTGCGTCGACGGCGCGACCCTCGAAGGGGCGTTGCGGTGGTTGAACTACACCCTGGAAACCGAACTGTTGATGAACGAGATCGAGGATTCGACCACCCGGATCTCGACGCTGGTGGCGGCCGCCAAGCAGTATTCCCAGATGGACCGCGCGCCGTACCAGGTCGTCGACGTCCACGAGCTGCTGGACTCCACCCTGATGATGCTGGGCCGCAAGATCGGTGACACGATCACCGTCGTCAAGGACTACGACCGCGGCCTGCCGTCGATCCCCGCCTACGCCGCTGAGCTGAACCAGGTCTGGACGTACCTGATCGACAACGCGGTGGGCGCGATGCCCGACGGCGGGACCCTGACCATCCGCACAGCCCGCCGGGACGACCGGTTGCTGGTGGAGGTGCGCGACACCGGTACGGGAGTACCAGCAGACATCACCAGCAGGATCTTCGAACCGTTCTTCACCACCAAGCCGTTCGGCGAAGGCACCGGGCTCGGGCTGGACATCTCGTGGCGCATCGTGGTCAAGAAGCATCACGGGGATCTGCGGGTGGAATCCGAGCCGGGCGACACCCGCTTCCAGGTGTTGCTGCCGATGACCGTCGCCGAACCGGACCCGACGGTGCTGCCCGAGCCGCCCGCGGAACTCGCGGGCCCCGTCACCTCGACCAGGGAGTCAGCATGAGCCAACCGGGAGCGATCGACCCGAGCGCGCCACCGAGCGGTACCGGTTGCGCCGAATGCGAGGCGAGTGCCGGCTGGTGGTTCCACCTGCGTCGCTGCGCGCAGTGCGGTCACATCGGCTGCTGTGACACCTCGCCGTCCCAGCACGCCAGCAGGCACGCAGTCGAATCCGGCCACTCGATCATCCGCAGCTTCGAACCCGGTGAGGACTGGTTCTGGAGCTTCGAGACCGACAGCTACTACGACGGTCCCCCGCTCGCCGACCCGCAGGCCCACCCCGCCGAGCAGTCGGTGCCCGGCCCGCAGGAGCGGGTGCCGGCGGACTGGCAGTCACACCTGAACTGAGACCGTCCAGCTCTTGCGGGCCAGCGTCCGGCTGCGCGGCATGCATCGGATCAGCAGTCAGAGACCCAGCTTCACAGACCCGGCTTTCACAGACCCAGCTTTCAGAGACCCAGTGCCTGGACCGCCTCGTCGCGGATCTTGAACTTCTGGATCTTGCCGGTCACCGTCATCGGGTAGTCCTCGACGAAGCGCACGTACCGGGGCACCTTGTAGTGCGCCAGCCTGCCGCGGCAGTAGTCGCGTACCTCGTCCTCGGTGAGGTTTGCGCCGGGCCTGACCCGGACGGCGGCCAGCAACTCCTCGCCGTACCGCGCGTCGGGCACGCCCACCACCTGCACATCGGTGATCGAGGGGTGGCCGTAGAGGAATTCCTCGACCTCGCGCGGGTAGATGTTCTCGCCGCCGCGGATCACCATGTCCTTGGAACGGCCGACGATGCTCAGGTAGCCCTCGTCGTCCATGGTGGCGAGGTCGCCGGTGTGCATCCAGCCGTGGATGAGTACCTCGTCGGTCTTGTCCGGCTGCTGCCAGTAGCCGCGCATCACCGAGTAGGCCCGGGTGCACAGCTCCCCGGTCTCACCTCGCGGCACCACCAGCCCGGTCACCGGATCGATGATCTTGACCTGCACGTGCGGGTGGACCCGTCCGACGGTCGCGGTCTGTTTGTCGAGTGAGTCACCGATCCGGGTCTGCGTCGACACCGGCGAGGTCTCGGTCATGCCGTAGCAGATGGTCACCTCGTCCATGTGCATCTCACTGACCACCCGCTTCATCACCTCGACCGGGCACGGCGAGCCGGCCATGATGCCGGTACGCAGGCTGGACAGGTCGTAACTGTCGAAGGTGTCGAGTGCCAGCTCGGCGATGAACATCGTCGGGACGCCGTACAGCGACGTGCACCTCTCCAGCTGCACCGCGGCCAGCGCGGCGGCCGGATCGAAGCCGGGCGACGGGATCACCACGCAGCTGCCGTGCGTGGTCGCGGCAAGATTGCCCATCACCATTCCGAAGCAGTGATAGAACGGCACCGGCACGCAGATGATGTCGCGCTCGGTGTAGTTGCACAGTTCGCCGACGAAGAACCCGTTGTTCAGGATGTTGTGATGGGTCAGCGTCGCGCCCTTGGGAAAGCCGGTGGTGCCCGAGGTGTACTGGATGTTGATCGGATCGTCGAAGCTCAGCAGCGCGGACCTGGCCCGGACGGCGTCGAGCTGCACGGAGGCGCCGCCGGTCAGCAGGTCGTCCCAGCTCGGGTCGCCCAGGAACACCGTCTGCCGCAGGTCCGGACACTCACCGGCCACCTCGGTCACCATCGCCCGGTAGTCGCTGCCTTTGTGCTCCACCGCGCTGAACAGCAGCTGGACGCCGGACTGCCCGAGGACGAAGGCGAGCTCGTGACTGCGATAGGCGGGGTTGATGTTGACCAGGATGACGCCGACCCGGGCGGTCGCGTACTGCACCAGCATCCAGTCGATGCAGTTCGGTGCCCAGATTCCCACCCGGTCACCGATCTCGCAGCCGGCCGCGAGCAAGGCGCGCGCCAGCTCGTCCACCGCGTGGTCGAGCTCGGTGTAGCTGAGCCGCCGCCCGGTGGCGACCTCGACCACGGCGTCCCGGTCGCCGTGGCGGGCTGCCGTCCGAGCCAGGTTGTCGGCGATGGTCTCACCGAGCAGCGGTACGTCGGACGTCCCGCTGGCGTAGGACGCGCCCGCCTGGGCGAAACCGGCGTGCGACGGGCTGTCCAGAGGCGGGCTGGCAGAGGTGGCAGAAGCGGCGGAAGCATCGACCTGCATGAATCGGAGTCAACCCCACCGGGACCCGGTTGACCAGACCCGCTGCGATGCAACTGTCACTGCAGGTCCGGGCCCAGCCGCTGGCCTTGACAAACAACGAGGACCGCAGCTCCGTGACGGAGTTGCGGTCCTCGCGAGCCCTGGAAAAATCAGTGAACCAGGTTCTCGGATCCCTGCACCGAGAACCGAGGACTCAGACCTCGGCAGGAGTGTTC
>JBBQFE010000259.1:0-5035 GCA_038321605.1 Mycobacteriales bacterium
TGGCGGACGCGCTCGGCTCCCCCGTCACCCTGGGAATCACCGCCGCGCTGGTGCTCGGCAATGCGATCGGCATCACGGCGGCGTCGGCGGTGGCGCTACGCACCGGTCTGGGCGTGCTCCCGGGCCGCGTCCGGTACAGCCACCTCTTCGGTGGGGCGGTGCTGGCGGGAATGGGCTTCACGATCTCACTCTTCATCACCGACCTCGCGTTCACCGACGAGGGTCTGCGGGATCAGGCGAAGATCGGGATCCTGCTCGGCTCGCTCATCGCCGCGGTGACCGGCGCCGTCATTCTCCGGATCATGGGCGAGCGGACGCCGTTGTGCTCGCCGCTCGGTGAGGACGCGCCGGCCGCGCTACCGCCGCTGCCATGGACGTCCCCGCCGGTCGGCTTCGGCAGGCTGTGAACCGGAAGTCGCGCGCTGCAGGGACTGCAGATCGATCCTGCCGTCGTAGGCCACGTCGCCGATGAACAGGCTCGGCGTTCCCGACACCCCACGCGACAGCCCCTCGGCGTAGTCGGCCTCGACGATCGACGCGAACTGCTGGGCGGACGCCCCGACGGCGAGCTGCGGATCACCGCCGGACGCCTCGGCGTACAGCTGCAGGTCCACGTCACCGAGTCGCGCCTGGTGGTGGAACAGCTTGGCGTGCATGGCCCAGAAGGCCTCCTCGCCGGCGCTGGCCGCAACCGATTCGGCGGCCAGCGCTGCGACCAGGGCATGCGGGTGCACCTCGAACAGTGGAAAGTTTCGAAACACCAGTCGCACCCCACCGGCTGACCGTTCGACCAGCTCGCGCAGGATCGGCGCGGCACCGGCGCAGTAGGGGCACTCGTAGTCGCCATACTCGGTGACGGTCACCGGGGCCAACGGAGATCCGAGAACGTGTTCCACGCGTGGCGCCGAGGGGCGGGCGGCGGGCTCGGGCGAAACCATGGCGCCTAGCGTAGAACGAGAACGTAGCGGTGAACCAGCGAGGGGACGATCGTCGATGACCACCAGCACCCAATTGCTCCACGATGGATTCAGCCGGGTCACCGGGGTTGCGAAGGCAGCGGTCGAGGACCTGACCGCCGCCGAACTCCGTTGGCGCGCCGATCCCGAGGCCAACACGGTCGCCTGGCTGATCTGGCACCTCGCCCGGGTCCAGGACGACCACGTGGCGGCATTGGCGGATCGGCAGCAGGTATGGACCGCGCAGGGATGGGCCGACCGGTTCGGCCTGCCCTCCGACGACGGGGCTACCGGGTACGGGCAGGATGCCGAAGCGGTCGCACTGGTCGCCCCGGAGTCGGGCGCACTCCTGCTGGACTACCTCGAAGCGGTGACGGCCCAGACGGTGCAGGTGTTGGAGCAGCTCGAGGACAACGACCTGGATCGGGTGGTAGATCCCGGCTGGGATCCCCCGGTGACAGCAGCCGTCCGACTGGTGAGCGTGCTGGCCGACGATCTTCAGCACGCCGGGCAGGCGGCGCTGCTGCGCGGGCTGATAGTGCGTAACCGGTCCGGCAACGGCGCAGGCACCCGCGCCGACAGCTGACGTCAGCCGGTGGCTTCGAGCACGTCCACCAATCGGCGGCGGCGGGTGGCGGGCGTGTTTGCCGCGCGGCCCACCCGTAGCAGCACGTGCGGCTGCATGCTCAGTGCCAGCTCGTGCCGTAGCAGTGCCCGGGTGGCGGCGACCTCGATGACCTGGGTCAGCGGACTCATCGCGAAGCCGTGCCGGGTGATCTCCAGCCAGACATGCTCCAGCGCTTCGCCCGCCCGCAACCAGTCGGCCGGGCCGTCACCGGGCGAGCCCAGGAGCAGCAGGCACTGATTGGTCCCGGAATGGGTCTCGTTCGGCAGGGCGCCGACACCGTCGGTGTCGAAGTCGCGAATTGGCACCTCGTCCTGCGCGCCGCCGCCGCCACGCGGCACGACGGTGGCAGGCACACCGTCCACCCGCATCGGGTCGTCGGTGCTCCAGGATCGCAGCTCGGCGCGGTAGGCCGGGTCCGCGTTCTGCTCGGCATCGGCACGCTGGCTCAGCACGGCGACGCTGATCCGCTGCTCGGGACGGGTGATAGGCGTCAGCTGGCTGCCCTCGCGTTGCGCCGCCGCAATCAGGTCCGCCACGAACTCGTCGGGGACGATGTCCTCGGCGAAGCGTCGCCGGTTGGTCCGGCGGAGGTCTATCACGGCGTTCAGGCCGCCGATGGCGGAGTCCCCGTCGGACTCGGAGGTGGCCGAGCCGGATCGCGCACCGGCGGCGGGCAGATCCGGGGACCGGCCATCGGCCACCGTGACCCGCGCGACGATCTCGGTGTGCAGCGGGTCGGGAAAGCGTTCTATGACGGGCCGGTAGCCGGCCGCTTCCAGGGCGACGCGGGCGTTGAACAGGGCGCAACCGCAGCTGATCATCATCTGCCGACCGGTCGGGTCCAGTACCGCGAGCCGGCGGGTGGGGTCCGAGCGGATCTCGAGGGTGTCCTGGCCGAGCACGAAACGCCACGGCTGGGTGTTGTGCACCGACGGCGCCAGGGTCGCCCGGACCGCCGCTCGCCGCAGCGCCTGGACGATCGTGGAATCGGCAAGCGAAGTCATGGTGGGGTCCCCTCACGTTCACGGAATCGGGCTTGAGTTGCCTGCAGCCGACGTTGCCTGCTGGGGCCGGTTGCTGTCAGGGCCGAAAGTCCCGTATTTCCGGCTCGAAGGTCTCTGGCAGCCGGTGCGGCCCATGTCGATGCTGAGACTGAGCATCCTTGCGCCGTCCACCGGTGGACGTCGATCGACGACGAAAGGCTAGCGATGACGACGTATTCCCAGCCGCTGACAAACTCCTCGGCACCGGCCGGCGGACCCGAAGACCGTTCCCGAACCACCCCGGCGATCTCCGACGCCGAGATCGAGGGACTGGACGCGTACTGGCGGGCAGCGAACTACCTCTCGGTCGGCCAGATCTACCTGATGGAGAACCCGCTACTTCGCGAGCCGTTGGCCGCGCAGCACGTCAAACCACGGCTGCTGGGCCACTGGGGCACCACGCCAGGTCTGAACCTGCTGTACGCCCACATGAATCGGATCATCCGCCGGGACGATCTCAACGCCATCTACGTCACCGGCCCTGGCCACGGGGGCCCGGGGCTGGTGGCGAACGCCTATCTCGAGGGCACGTACAGCGAGGTCTACTCCCGGATCAGCCAGGACACCGAAGGCATGTGCGCGCTGTTCCGACAGTTCTCCTTTCCCGGTGGCATCCCCAGCCACGTGGCACCCGAGACCCCGGGCTCGATCCATGAGGGCGGCGAGCTCGGCTATGCCCTGGTGCACGCCTACGGCGCCGTCTTCGACAACCCGCATCTGCTGGCCCTGTGCGTGGTAGGTGACGGTGAAGCCGAAACCGGACCGCTGGCTGCCAGCTGGCACTCGAACAAGTTCCTGAATCCGGTCACCGACGGAGCGGTGCTGCCGGTGCTGCACCTCAACGGGTACAAGATCGCCAACCCGACCGTGCTCGCCAGGATCGATGAGGCTGAGCTGGCGGCGCTGATGCGCGGCTACGGCTACGCCCCGATCTTTGTCTCCGGCTCCGAACCTGTCGACGTGCACCGACAACTCGCCGCCGCGTTGGACCGCGCGACCGCCGACATCGCCACGATCCAGCAGCTGGCCCGGAGCGGGACGCTGACCGGCCGCGCGGCCTGGCCGATGATCGTGCTGCGGACGCCGAAGGGCTGGACAGGACCGAAAGTGGTGGACGGCCTGCAGGTCGAAGGCACGTTCCGTTCGCATCAGGTGCCGCTGTCGGAAACGCGCACCAACGCTGGGCATCGAGCGATGCTGGAGGACTGGCTGCGCAGTTACCGACCCGAGGAGCTCTTCGACTCCAACGGTGCGCTGATCCCTTCGCTTCGCGCACTCGCACCGACCGGAACCCGGCGGATGAGCGCCAATCCACATACCAACGGCGGACTACTACTGCACGAGCTGACACTTCCGGATTTTCGCGACTACGCAGTCGAGGTCCCGCGTCCGGCGGTCCTGTCCAGCGAGCCGACCCGGGTACTCGGCGGCTTCCTACGTGACATCATCGTGGCCAACCCGGACCGGTTTCGCCTGATGGGACCTGATGAAACTGCCTCCAACCGGCTCACCGAGGTCTTCGAGCAGACGAACCGCGCCTGGGACGCAGCCACCGTCGACGGCGATGACCACCTGAGCCCGGACGGCCGCGTGATGGAGGTGCTGTCCGAGCACCTGTGCCAGGGCTGGCTGGAGGGCTACCTGCTCACCGGACGGCACGGGCTGTTCAACTGCTACGATGCCTTCATCCACATCATCGACTCGATGTTCAACCAGCACGCGATATGGCTCAAGACCACCCGCGCAATTCCGTGGCGGCGCCCGATCGCCTCGCTCAACTATCTGCTGTCCTCGCATGTGTGGGGGCAGGACCACAACGGCTTCTCACACCAGGATCCCGGCTTCATCGACCATGTGATGAACAAGAAGGCAGAGATCGTGAGGGTGTACCTGCCGCCGGACACGAACACCCTGCTCTCGGTGGTCGACCACTGCCTGCGAAGCCGGGACTACGTCAACGTGGTGGTAGCCGGCAAGAAGCCCTCGCTGACCTACCTGTCCATGCCCGAAGCCGTCGCGCACTGCACCCGCGGCCTGGGCATCTGGGACTGGGCAGGCAGCGCGGACGGCGACCCCGATGTGGTGCTGGCCTGCGCCGGGGACGTGCCCACCCTGGAGACGCTCGCAGCGGCGGACCTGCTCCGCCGGCACCTGCCGGCGCTCAAGGTACGGGTCATCAACGTCGTGGACATGATGCGACTGCAACCGGCCTCCGAGCACCCGCATGGCCTGTCCGGTCGTGACTTCGATGCCCTTTTCACTGCTGACAAACCGGTGATCTTCGCCTACCACGGTTATCCGTGGCTGATTCACCGCCTCACCTACGACCGCACCAACCACCACCAGATCCACGTGCGCGGCTACAAGGAGGAGGGCACCACCACAACTGCCTTCGACATGGTGATGCT
>JBBQFE010000260.1:0-5032 GCA_038321605.1 Mycobacteriales bacterium
TGGCCAGGCGGGAGTGGCGGCAGGGCGACCAGCTGCCCACCGAGGCCGATCTGGTCAACGAGTACGGCGTCTCCCGTGCCAGCGTGCGCCAAGCGCTCAAGACCCTTGAAAATCAAGGCCTGATCGTCACCAAACGGGGCCGCGGCAGCTTCGTCGCCGACGACGCGATGATTCGTGCAGGCATGCAGGAGCTGACGTCGATCACCTCGACGATCGCCGAGATGGGCCACGTGCCCGGAATGATCTACCACCACCGCATCGTCCGTCCGGCGAAGGCCAGCGAACGCGAAATGTTCGACCTGGCGCCGTCGGACGAGGTCCTGGACATCCAGCGAAAGATCCTCGCCGACGACATCACCGTCGCGTACTCCTACGACGTGCTGCCCCGCTGGGCGTTTCCCGACAACTTCGAACCCGACCAGCTCACCGGCTCGGTCTTCGCCTACCTCGCCGCACACAACGGGCCGACTCCTCTTCGAGCACTCGCGCGGGTGCATGCGGTCGCTCACCCCCAGGTGGCCTGGGACGAGGATTTCACCGATGATCAGCTCTTCGTCCTACTGGATCAGCTGCACTTCGACCAGCAATCCAGACCCTTCATGCATACGACCAGCTACTTCATCGAGGGACGCTTCAACTTCACCGTTGTGCGGACCAGCCCGAGTCATTAGGGCACAACAGCTGCCTGACTCCGGGTCGTGGTGGCAGGATCCGCCCGGACGTGATGGGGTGGAGCTCAGCTACCCCCGCGGAGGAACCACGTGACAGGCACCACCCACGGCATCACGCCCACCAGCAGCGCAGCGGACTCCGGCAGCAGCCGGTTCGTCCTCACGGTGAACGGCAATCAGGAACACCTGGACGTCGACAACCGCAGCACCCTGCTGGACGTGCTGCGACACGACCTGGATCTGACCGGTGCCAAGAAGGGCTGCGACCACGGCCAGTGCGGCGCGTGCACGGTCCTGCTGGACGGTCGTCGGGTCAATGCCTGCCTGGTGCTGGCAGTCACCGCCGCCGACCGCAGCATCACCACCATCGAGGGCCTCGGCACCGATGCCGACCTGCACCCGGTGCAGCAGGCGTTCATCGACCGGGACGGTCTGCAGTGCGGCTACTGCACCCCTGGCCAGATCTGTTCGGCGGTCGCCGTCCTGACGAGGCGGGCCAGGGCTGGCCGTCGGCGGTGACCGAGGACCTGACGACTGAACTGCCGCCCCTGACCGAGGGCGAGATCCGTGAGCGGATGAGCGGGAACCTCTGCCGGTGCGGCGCCTACGTCAACATCGTCGCGGCCATCAGCGATGCCGCCCAGGCAAGCCGATGAAAGCCTTTGCCTACCAACGGGTCAGCGAGATCGGCGCCGCGGTGGCCGCCTTCGCGACCGCGGCGGATGCCCGCTATCTCGGCGGTGGCACGAACCTGGTGGACCTGATGAAACTCGGGGTGGAGCAGCCGGGACTGCTGGTGGACGTCACCGAACTGCCGCTGGGTGACATTGCCGAATCCGACGACGGCGGTGTCTTCATCGGTGCCGCAGTCCGCAACAGCGACCTGGCCGTGCACCCGTTGATCCGGCGGCGTTACCCCGCAGTCGCCCAGGCCGTGCTGGCCGGTGCCTCGGGCCAGCTGCGCAACATGGCGACGCTCGGTGGCAACCTGATGCAACGCACCCGCTGCAGTTACTTCACTGATGTCACAAAGCCCTGCAACAAAAGGGATCCAGGTTCCGGCTGCCCCGCCGTCGCTGGCGAGCACCACAACCATGCGATCCTCGGCACCTCAGCGCACTGCATCGCCACCAACCCGTCGGACCTCGCAGTCGCCCTGGTCGCCCTGGATGCCAGGGTGCTGGTACGCGAAGGAAATTCCGAGCGCGAACTGGCGCTGGCCGATCTGCGGCGGCTGCCCGGCGACCACCCGGAACTCGAGACCAACGCCGAAGCCGGTGCGCTGATCCTTGGCGTCAGCCTGCCGGCACTGCCGATCGCGGCGAACTCCCGCTACCGCAAGGTGCGCGAACGGGCCTCCTACGCCTTCGCCATCGGGTCGATCGCCGCCGCCGTCGAGGTGACCGAGGGCAGCATCACCGACTGCCGGATCGGCTACGGCGCGGTGGCCCCGGTTCCCTGGCGGGCCCGGGTCGCCGAGCAGTATCTGATCGGCCGGGCACCTGACCCGGCAACGTTCGCAGCCGCCGCTGACGCCGAACTGGCCGCCGCCCGAACGCTGACCCACAATGCCTACAAGGTGGAACTCATGCGCAACCTCACCGTCGAGGTGCTCAGCGACCTGACCGGGGTGTCGGCACGATGACCGAAGCACCTACCGTGTCGAATGCAACAGCACCGGCCGAAGCAGCACCTGCACCCGCCGGCCACCCGGCCACGCAACGACCCACCGGGCCCCGGAGCACCGGGCAACCGATCGGCCGGGTCGACGCGCTGGTGAAGGTGACCGGCCAGGCACGGTACGCCGGCGAGTACCCGCTGGACGGCCTCGCCCACGGCTGGATCGCGCAGTCGAGCATCGCCCGCGGCCGGGTGATCGCTGTCGACTCCGAGCCGGTGCTCGCCATGCCCGGTGTGCTGGCGGTCATCGACCACACCAACGCGCCCACGCTGGGCGACGCCGGTGATCCGGAACTGCTGCTGCTGCAGGGCGATCAGGTGCACTACCGCGGCCAGGTCGTCGCTCTGGTGGTTGCTGAGACCCTGGAACAGGCCCGCGCCGGCGCCAGGGCGCTACACATCAGCTACGCGGCCGATGACCACGACGTGCAGTTCCGGACCGATCATCCTGCGATGTACACGCCTGACAAGGTCAACCCGAACTTTCCGTCCGAGTCGGTAGTGGGCGACGTCGAAGCCGCGCTGGCCAGTGCCGCGTTCACTGTGGACCAGACGTACACGACGCCGGCCGAACACAACAACCCGATGGAGCCGCACGCAACGACCGCGCAGTGGGACGGTGACACCCTGCTGGTCTACGACTCAAACCAGGGTGCGGGTTCGGTGCAGTCGTCGCTGGTGAAACTGTTCGGGCTGCCCCGCGGATCGGTGCGGGTGCGGGCCGAGCATGTGGGCGGCGGCTTCGGGGCCAAGGGGAGCGCCCGGCCGACGGTGGTGCTCGCCCCGCTGGCGGCACGTCAGCTCAACCGTCCGGTGCGGGTGACCCTGAGCCGTCAGCAGATGTTCGCCCTGGTCGGCTACCGGACGCCCACCGCGCAGCAGGTGCGGCTCGGCAGTGACGCCGACGGCAGGCTGCAGGCGCTGGATCACCTGGCCTTCTCGCAGACCTCGACCGTGCTGGAATTCGCCGAGCAGACCGCGGTGCTGTCGCGCACCATGTACGCCACCGACAACCTGCGCACCCGGCACCGGCTGCTGGCGCTGGATGTCCCCACACCGCGCTGGATGCGGGCGCCCGGCGAGGCGCCCGGCTCGTTCGCGCTGGAGTCGGCGATGGACGAACTGGCGCAGGCGTGCAGCGTCGATCCGGTCCAGCTGCGGGTGATCAACGAACCCACGGTGGAACCGGACAGCGGTCGGCCGTTCAGCAGCCGCAACCTGCTGGCCTGCCTCGGTCGTGGCTCGGAGCTCTTCGGCTGGCATGACCGTGACCCGCGGCCCGCAGTCAGGCGGGACGGTCGGTGGCTGATCGGGACCGGCATGGCCACGTCCACCTACCCCGCCCGCAACGCGCCCAGCACCTGCCAGCTGCTCGCACTGCCGGACGGATCGTTCGAGGTGCGGATCACCGCCGCGGACATCGGTACCGGCGCCCGGACGGCCTTGACCCAGGTTGCCGCGGATGCCCTCGGCACGGACCTGGCCCGGATCAATCTGCGGATCGCCGACAGCGACTTCGGGCAGGCCATGATCGCGGGCGGCTCGATGGGCACCGCGTCCTGGAGCTGGGCGATCGTGAAGGGTGCCCGCGAGCTGACCGAGACGCTGGCGACCAGGTCAGACCCGATCCCGGCAGAGGGCATTCTGGTGCGCGCGAACACCGCCGCCGACGTCGAGGCCCAGGCCGATGTGGTCCGGCATGCCTTCGGCGCACAGTTCGTCGAGGTGGCGGTGGACGATCGCACCGGTGAGGTGCGGGTGCCGCGAATGGTGGGCGTGTTCGCCGCCGGCCACATCGTCAACACCCGGTTGGCCCGCTCGCAGATCGTCGGCGGTATGACCATGGGGCTGTCGATGGCACTGTTCGAGGAGTCGGTGATGGACCTCGAGTTCGGCGACTACCTCAACCATGATCTGGCGGGCTATCACATCGCCACCAACGCCGACGTCGGATCGATCGAGGTGGATTTCATCGACGAGCACGACACCCAGACGAACCCGGCGGGCATCAAGGGGATCGGTGAGATCGGCATCGTCGGCACCGCGGCGGCGATCGCCAACGCCGTCTGGCACGCCACCGGTCGACGTCAGCGGGACCTGCCGCTACGACCGGATCGGATCATCGGGGCTCAGTAGCCCTGATCTGGAGCACCACCCTGCTGGTAACCGCCCTGCTGGTGGCCGCCCGGTTGGCCACCGCCCTGTCCCGGGTGATAGCCCCTCGCACGGCGGGTCGAGTCGTCCTCGATCAGCCGATTCAGCGTCTGCTGGATCTCGTTGGCGCGAGGTATGTCGACCAGCGTCTCTTGTCCGTGCTCGCCGGCGGATTCGATGGTGAGCGAGCCGGCCCGGACGACCCTGTCCCAGATGGACTGCTCGTAGGCGACGTCATTGATCCGCGCCAGCGTGATGTCACGGCCCACGTGGTTGAGCACGCCGCGCCTGATCAGCACCCGGTGCGTGGTGATCACGTAGTGGGTGGAACGCCACCGCACCACCGGCAGCAGCACCAGCCACAGGATCAGCAGCAGCGCCACCACCAGGATCGCGATCAGCAGGTACTGGTGGGCGCTGTGGTGGGTGGTGGAGTCCGGCAAGAAGGCGATGGCCACCCCGGACAACGCACACACGACGATGAACACCACGACCGCGGGCACCAGGGTCACCCAGTGCGGGTGCAG
>JBBQFE010000261.1:0-5032 GCA_038321605.1 Mycobacteriales bacterium
CTGTCACAGGCCCACCAGGTGTCGGTGGAGATTCTGCGGCCGAACTCCCGCAAGTACGACCTGGCCGAGCATTCCTACCCGCAGGAGCTGGACATGCTGGCCGCGCTCTACGACGGCATGAACGCAGCTGGTGGCGAGACGGCGTCCGGCGCCCGCGGGGTCCGGCGGTCGGCGAGGAACGGCGACCACGCGGTACGCAACGCCAGCAACATGTCGACGGTGCTGTCCATCCTCGAGGCCTGTTGGGGCGATGTCGGGCTGGTGCTGTCGATGCCGCGCCAGGGCCTGGGCAACTCCGCGATCGCCTCGGTCGCCAACGCCGAGCAACTGGCCCGCTTCGACAAGGTGTGGGCCAGCATGGCCATCACCGAACCCGGCTGTGGATCGGACTCCGCGGCGATCCGCACCTCCGCGGTCCGGGACGGGGCCGACTACGTCATCAACGGCGAGAAGATCTACGTCACCGCCGGTGATCGCTGCGACGCGGTGGTCGTCTGGGCGACACTGGATCGGAGCCTGGGCCGGGCGGCGATCAAGTCGTTCGTGGTCGAGAAGGGCACCCCCGGCATGGAGGTCGTTCGACTGGAGCGCAAGTTGGGCATCCGGGCCTCGGACACCGCAACCATCCGATTCACCGACTGCCGGGTACCGGCTGCGAACCTGCTCGGCTCGGACGAGGTGGTGACCGATGGGGGTTCCGAAGGTTTCGCCGGGGCGATGCAGACGTTCGACAACACCAGACCGTTGGTCGCGGCGATGGCGCTCGGCGTCTCGAAGGCGTCGCTGGACGAGACCCGTACGCTGCTGGCGGCCGCCGGCATCGAGGTCGACTACGACCGCGGGTGGCAGCACCAGCCGGCCGCGGCGGCCAGCTTCCTGCAGCTCGAGAGTGACTGGGAGGCGGCCTACCTGATGACACTGCAGGCTGCCTGGCTGGCCGACAACAACGAGCCCAACTCGCTGCAGGCCTCGATGGCGAAGGCGAAGGCGGGCCGGGTCGCCACCGAGATCACGTTGAGGTGCCTGGAACTGGTCGGCTCGCTCGGGTACGCCGAAAGCAGCCTGCTCGAGAAGTGGGCGCGGGATTCCAAGATCCTGGACATCTTCGAAGGCACCCAGCAGATCCAACAGCTGATCGTCGCCCGCCGGCTGCTGGGTAAGTCCTCGTCCGAACTGAAGTAGCCGTCCACTCACCCTTCGCAGCGACCACCGGTGCTTCACAGCCGGTGCTCAGCAGATCGAAACCTGACTGCCTGAAAGCGCTGGTCTGCTGGACACCATGACATCGGTCGCGCCCGCCGCAGTGGTCGGCTCGTTCGCGAGGACGGTCAGGACGAGTCCTTTCGCGCTCGTGCTCGCGCTGGTGCTGTTGGCCACGACGGTGTGGACGCGATCGCATCCTGCCGATGCCGACGGGCTCTTCCAGTGGGTGTCGACCAACATCCACAACCTGTCGGTCGCGCCACTCCGCTCGCTGGTCCTCAGTGCGGTGTTCCTGCCCGACGAAGCCTTCCTTCGCAACGCGGCAATGCTGCTGGCGGTACTCATCCCGCTGGAGCGCAGGGTCGGTTCGGTGCGGACGGTGCTGGTCTTCGCCTCGGCCCATGTGATCGGCACCGTCCTCACCGAAGGCTGGGAGTACCTCGCGATCCACGCCGGCTGGCTGCCGCCGACCGCCGCCTTCCAGCTCGACGTGGGGGTGTCCTACGGCATGTTCGGGGTGGCCGCCGCGGTCTGCTGGTTTCTGCCCCGACGCTGGCGCCGGTTGGCCATCGTGGGTCTGGCGCTGTATCTGGTGGTGCCGCTGCTGGTTTCGCCCGGGATGACCACCGCCGGCCACGTCATCTGCCTGCTGGTGGGCATCTCCTGGTGGCCCTACCTGGCGCACCGGCACGCCGCGGCGCCTCCGCACGCCGCGGTGCCTCCGCACGCCGCGGTGCCTCAGCGCGGGGCGGCGAACACACCCGGCGGGAACGCTCCGTTGCCTACCGCTATTCGGGACAGCGTCTTGGTGAGGTCTACCAGCCGATCGGTCCGCTCCTGGCCGAGGTTCAGCCAGGGGGCTTCGGCCATCCGGTCGGTGGCCGCCTCTACCGCCGCGCGCACCGACTGACCCTGCTCGGTCAGTGCGCCGGTCTCGGTCAGCAGCCCTCGCTCGGCCAGCCGTTCGGTGGCTGCCTGCCACTGCTCATCCGACCAGCCACGCAACGTCCTGGCCGCCTCCACGGTGAATCCACGGCCCGTCGCGGTGTGGGTGAGCAGCGCTTCGATGCCACCGAGACCGGCGCCCAGGAGTGCTGCGAGGTGGCCGTCCCCGCGGAATTCCCGGAGCAGGGTGACCGCGTGCCACAGCGCGAGGTGCGGCTCGTCGGGCCAGTCCAGCGCGGCATGCGCGGCGTACAGGGTGCGGCCGGCCGGATCCAGTTCCTCGGTGGCTGCCCTGGCCAGTTCGGCCGCTTCGGCGACTTCGGCCGACGCCGCCACCTCGTCGCCCAGCAGCCGGCGCAGCGCCCGGTCGACACCGGTGAGCCGGGCGCTCAGGACCCGGTCGGGGGTGGCCAGCGTCCAGGCGCGGGGCAGATGGCGAGCGACCAGCGTGGGGTTGAAGTTGTAGAACGTCGCGGTGGTGACCGGCGCCGTGACCGGCCCCATCGCCGCCGATCTGCTGGCGAAATAACACATTCGTCCCGGACTCAGGCCCGCGCCGGTCAACTCCGAATCAACCTCCGGCGCGAAATAGGACAGCGAGTGCAACGGCTCGCAGGCACGGTGCGCGCGAGCGACCAGCCCGTCGGCGAGAGTGGCTTGATTCGGTGGCATGGCGTCAGCCTATTTGCAGGCTCGACACTCGGCCGATCAGGCCGTCCACCGGTCCGAACGCCGGTGAGTGACGCGTTGGTGTGACGGGAACCACTCCCGAACCGGGAACTTGAGCGTAGGAGACTCAGTTCTTTTGACAGTAGGCCGATAACGGTCCACGATGGGGGTGGCCCCGAAAGCCCGGGTTGCGAGAGCGGCCCAGGGCGGCAGGGTTCCACCACAGCATCCTGAACACAGATAAGAGGAGTTCACATGGCACGCGCGGTCGGTATTGACCTGGGCACCACAAACTCCGTCGTCGCCGTCCTCACCGGCGGCGAGCCGGAAGTAATCGCAAACGCTGAGGGCTCACGCACCACGCCGTCCGTCGTCGCGTTCGCCAAGAACGGTGAGGTGCTCGTCGGCGAGGTAGCCAAGCGGCAGGCCGTCACCAACGTCGACCGGACGATCCGCTCGGTCAAGCGTCACATGGGCACCGACTGGTCGGTGGACATCGACAGCAAGAAGTACACCGCGCAGGAGATCAGCGCCCGGGTGCTGCAGAAGCTCAAGCGCGACGCCGAGTCCTACCTCGGTGAGACCATCACCGACGCGGTGATCACCGTCCCCGCGTACTTCAACGACGCCGAGCGACAGGCGACGAAGGAAGCCGGCACCATCGCCGGCCTGAACGTGCTCCGGATCGTCAACGAGCCCACCGCGGCCGCATTGGCCTACGGCCTGGACAAGGGCGAGAAGGAACAGACCATCCTGGTGTTCGACCTCGGCGGTGGCACCTTCGACGTGTCGCTGCTCGAGATCGGCGATGGCGTCATCGAGGTCAAGGCGACCTCTGGCGACAACCACCTCGGTGGCGACGACTGGGACCAGAAGGTCATCGACTGGCTGGTCGAGAAGTTCAAGGGCGCGCACGGCATCGACCTGACCAAGGACAAGATGGCCATGCAGCGGCTGCGTGAGGCTGCGGAAAAGGCCAAGATCGAACTGTCCTCCGGCCAGCAGACCTCCATCAAACTGCCGTACATCACCGTCGACGCCGAGAAGAACCCGCTCTTCCTCGACGAGCAGCTGTCTCGCAGCGAGTTCCAGCGGATCACCGCCGACCTGCTCGAGCGCACCAAGGTGCCCTTCCAGAACGTGCTTCGGGACGCAGACATCCCGTTGGCCAGCATCGACCATGTCGTTCTGGTGGGTGGATCCACCCGGATGCCCGCCGTCGCCGAGCTGGTCAAGGAACTGACCGGTGGGCGCGAGCCCAACAAGGGCGTCAACCCCGACGAGGTCGTCGCGGTCGGCGCTGCATTGCAGGCCGGCGTGCTCAAGGGTGAGGTCAAGGACGTCCTGCTGCTCGATGTTACCCCGCTGTCGCTGGGCATCGAGACCAAGGGCGGCATCATGACCAAGCTCATCGAGCGCAACACCACGATCCCGACGAAGCGTTCGGAGATCTTCACGACCGCGGACGACAACCAGAACTCGGTTCAGATCCAGGTCTACCAGGGTGAGCGTGAGATCGCGGCGTACAACAAGAAGCTCGGTATGTTCGAGCTGACCGGCATCCCGCCGGCACCGCGCGGTGTCCCGCAGGTCGAGGTCACCTTCGACATCGACGCCAACGGCATCGTGAACGTCTCGGCCAAGGACATGGCTTCGGGTAACACCCAGGGCATGACCATCACCGGTGGATCGGGTCTCTCCAAGGACGAGATCGACCGCATGATGAAGGAGGCCGAAGCCCACGCCGACGAGGACAAGGCGCGTCGTGAGGCCGCCGAGATCCGCAACGCCGGTGAGCAGCTGGTCTACCAGACCGAGAAGTTCATCGCCGATTCCGGTGAGAAGATTCCTGCGGAGTCCAAGACCGAGCTCGAGGCCTCGCTTGCCGAGTTGAAGGTGACGCTGGCCGACGCCGGTGCCTCCAACGACGCGATCAAGACCAAGACAGCTGCGCTGAACGAGCTGTCGTCCAAGATCGGTGCCGCCATGTACGCGGCCGCCGCCCCCGCCGCCGATGGCGCCGAGGGTGCTCCGACCGGTGGTGCCAACGCCGGAGCGGCTGACGATGTGGTCGACGCCGAGGTCATCGACGAGGACAAGTAATGGCAGATCAGACCCCGACACCGCCAGGGTCGAACCCGGGAGCCGGCACTCCGCCGGCACCCGGTTTCACCTTCGCGGACAAGCGGAAGATCGGTGCCGACGGTCGGCCGAG
>JBBQFE010000262.1:0-5032 GCA_038321605.1 Mycobacteriales bacterium
AGGTCCCGACCCTTGTTGTGGACTCTCGAGCCGCCCTTGACTACCTGCTGGCAGCCGATGACGCGGAGATCGAACTCGAACGACCGGTCGCAGGTGCAGACATGCGGGCGTTGCGGGCGCTGGCCGGGTTTGCCGGGGATCTGGTCGCACGTGGCCGGGCGCTTCCCGGCGTGCGAGACGCGGGCGATGGTCGGGCGATGGCAGTGTGGTCTGCGGTGGTCACCGGAGCCGACGCCGTGTGGCTGCGTGCCTTTGCCGGGGGGCTGCCTGGTTCCTTCACTGCTGCAGGCACTGCTGATGTCGACGGCGGTGCGGCCATGGTGGCAGCGCTGGCCGCGGCGACCGATGCCTTGGTGGACGCAGCGGTCCGCGCGCGCCTTGGCCCTGCCCCGCGCAGGCGGGCAGCAGCGTCTTTCCGGTCGGCACTGACCGGTTCCGACCCGTACTTCGTCACCACCCCCGTCGCCCTTGCCGTCCTGTGCGAGGCATTGGCTGATTGGCAGCGGGAGGTCACCTCGGTCGGTGCGGTGCGGGCGTGCTTCCGGTTGGTCGAACCCATCGGAGCAGCAGCCGCAACAGCGCACGGGCCAACAGCGGGACAGGCGACCACTGGCGAGATGGTGCCTGAGCTCATGTGGCGATTGGACTTCGCGTTGCAGTCGATCCAGGAACCGAGCCTGATCGTCGACGCCGGGCACGTATGGCGGGCCAAGGGTGCCTTGCGCGCGTTGGCGCGTTACGTGGCCGACCCGCAGGAGACCCTGCTCGGTGAGCTCGGCCGCGCGGTGCGCCTCTATCCGGACATCGAGGATGCGCTTCGCACGGCGACACCTTCGTCGCTGACCCTGGATGTCGTTGGCGCGCACCTGTTCCTGTCGCAGGCTGCGCCGATCCTGCTGGCCGCCGGCTTCGGCGTCCTGCTGCCGGGGTGGTGGACCAGCCCGTCGATGCGGTTGGGCGCGAAGCTCTCGGTCTCGACTCCGGCTGCGCCGGGCTCGGCCGCGACCAAGGCGGTGATCGGCCAAGACGCTCTGGTGGACTTCCGCTGGGATCTCGCCGTCGGGGAGCACACGTTGACCGAGCAGGAGATCAAGGACCTTGCCCAGGCGCAGCAGCCGCTGGTGCGGGTGCGCGGTCAGTGGATGTACGTCGATGCCGACCGCCTCGCACGGGCGCAGGCCTTCCTGGCCAGGCCGTCGAGCGGCGCCGGCCGGATGAGCGTCGGGAACGTACTCGCGACCCTCGGCACCCTGGACGAGGGACCAGGTGGCCTGCCTGTGGTGGACGTCCAGGCGCAGGGCTGGCTCGCGGACCTGCTGTCCGGTCAGGTCGACCACCGGATCGCACCGATGACCGCGCCGGCGGGCTTCAAAGGTGAGCTGCGCCACTACCAGGAACGTGGTCTGCCCTGGCTGTCGTTCCTGGAATCCGTCGGCCTCGGCGGTGTCCTGGCCGACGACATGGGTCTGGGCAAGACGGTGCAGCTACTCGCGCTGATCTGCGGTGAGCGCCCGTCGGAGGCCGGTCCGACCCTGCTGGTCTGCCCGATGTCGATTGTCGGCAACTGGCAGCGGGAGGCTGCCCGCTTCGCCCCAGGGCTGCGGGTGCACGTCCACCATGGGGCCGAGCGGCCCAAGGGCAAGGCCTTCCGGGAGGTCGTGGCGTCCTGCGACCTGGTCGTGACGACCTACGCCCTGGTGATCCGCGACATCGACGCGTTGCGCGGGATGAGCTGGCGTCGCGTCGTCCTGGACGAGGCCCAGGCGGTAAAGAACGCGGCGACCCGGGCAGCGATTGCGGTGCGGTCGTTGCCCTCGGATCGCCGTTTCGCGGTGACCGGTACCCCGGTGGAGAACCGGTTGGGCGACCTCTGGTCCCTGATGGAGTTCGCCAACCCCGGACTGCTCGGCCTGCCGGCCTCGTTCAAGCAGCGTTTCGCGACTCCCATCGAGCGCCGCGGCGATGCCGAAGCAGCCACTCGGCTCAGGTCGTTGACGCAACCGTTCGTGCTGCGCCGGCTCAAGACCGACACCTCGATCATCACCGATCTACCGGCCAAGATCGAGATGGAGGTGGTGTGCTCGCTGACCCGCGAGCAGGCCTCGCTGTATCAGGCGGTCGTTGCGGACATGATGGACCGCATCCAAAGCACTGAGGGCATCGAGCGTCGCGGACTGGTGCTGGCGACCATGACCAAGCTCAAGCAGGTCTGCAACCACCCGGCGCACTTTTTGAAAGACGGCAGCACACTCGGCGGACGCTCGGGGAAGCTGGCGCGTGTGGAGGAGACCCTCGAGGAGGTGCTGGCCTCGGGCGAAAAGGCGCTGCTGTTCACGCAGTACGCCGAGTTCGGGGAACTGCTGCGCACTCACCTGGGTGCGCGATTCGGCCGCGAGGTCGGATACCTGCACGGCGGCCTGGGCAAGAGTCAACGAGACGACCTCGTGGCCCGGTTCCAGGACCCCGCCGGCCGCGGGCCGTCCTTGTTCGTACTGTCGTTGAAAGCAGGGGGCACGGGGCTGACCCTGACCGCCGCCAACCACGTCATCCACGTCGATCGCTGGTGGAACCCGGCAGTGGAGGACCAGGCGACCGACCGCGCCTTCCGGATCGGGCAGACCCGCTCAGTCCAGGTGCGCAAGCTCGTCTGCGCGGGCACCCTGGAGGAGAAGATCGCCCTGATGATCAACGACAAACGCGGCCTGGCCGCCAGCGTGGTGGGCACCGGTGAAGGCTGGCTCACAGAGCTGTCCACCTCAGCGCTGCGTGAGCTGTTCACCCTCGAGGCCGGGTCGGTGGTGGAGTGAGCCCGCCCAGTCGCGGCCGTTCGAGCTCCTCGGGCGGTTTCCCGCCGGCCGCCACACCTCGGGCCGTGGACGGCGGGGTCGTGGCCCGAAGTACGCGAGGTGCGATCGGGGAGCATTGGTGGTCGCGGCGTTTCATCCAGGTGCTGGAGTCGTTCGCGCTCGGCTCCCGACTGACCCGCGGCAAGAACTACGCCCGACGGGGTCAGGTGGTGTCCCTGCAGGTGAGCACTGGTGTGGTCACCGCATCGGTGCAGGGTTCTCGCAAGTCGCCGTACCGGGTGACGATCACCTTGCCCGCCTTCAGCGAGCTGGTGTGGGCCAAGGTCGAGGTCACCCTTGCCGAGCAGGCGATCCACAGTGCCATGTTGCTGGCAGGCGAGATGCCCCGCGACCTCGAGGAGGTCTTTGCGGTAGCCGGCGCGCCGCTATTCCCGCAACAGGCCAAAGACCTGACCCTGAGCTGTTCCTGCCCGGACTGGGAGGTCCCGTGCAAGCACCTCGCGGCCACGTTCTACCTGCTGGCCGAGAGCTTCGACGACGACCCCTTCGCCATCCTGCTCTGGCGCGGACGCAGCCGCGAAGCGCTGCTGAACCGGCTCCGCGAGCTACGCGGCAGCGATACGGCACCTCGGGGGCCGGATCCGGCACGGCCAATCACCGAAAGCCCTCGGGTCGGAGCGATGATGGCGCTGGCTGACCTGACGCTGGCCGATCGCGACTTCTGGACCGGAGCACCTGTCCCGGAGCTTCCGGTCCACCCGAAACTGCCGACGGATCTGCTGCTGCGCCAGCTCCCCGTGCCAGGAGCGCCCCTGGGTGGCACGGACCTCGTGACCTACCTCGCGCCGTTGTACGAGTTGCTCGGAGAGTCGCCCGACTGAGGATCGGTGACCGGGACAATGACGATCTTGGTCATCACCACGGCGGCGGGGCCAGATTGGTACCAAGCTCGGGCAACGGTCAGCTGACCGGCATCCTTCACCTGGACATCGACGAGGGGGTGGCAGCCACCGATACGAGCTGAAGTACGAGCTGTAGCCCGTCCAACCGCCCCGCAGGCCGATCTTCCTGCGGCACCGGATCTACATTTCGTCTGCAATAAAATTGCAGCAGACACAACAACCGTCCGAGTGCGCCGACCAGATTCGGAGCGCCTCCAATCGCTGGCCAAGGCCCGTCATTCGCCGATCATCGACGTGCTGCACGACGCCGTCGACGCCCTGGAGCGGCAAGAGTTTCTTCGCGGACTGAGCGGGGATTACCAGCGCCTGCGCAATGACCCCGCGGCGTGAGAGCAGTACATGCTCGAGCGCCACGAGTGGGATGCGCTGGCTTGATCTGGCGCGCAGACGTCTACGACGTCGACCTCGGTCGCCCCGTTGGGCACGAGCCAGCCTTCCGCCGGCCGGGCGTCGTGGTGTCCGTGGACATCCTGAACAACGGCCCTGGCGGCCTCGTTGTCGTCGTACCGATCACGACCACCGGTTATGGGCTGCGAAGCCACGTCGAGTTGGAACCCGAAAGCATCGTTTCGAACCACACCTCGTACGCCCGCTGTGACCAACTGCGAGTGGTGTCCGTCGAGCGACTCTCATTGCGCCGGAGGATGGTCAGCCCTGATCAGATGAGGGCTGTCGACCAGGCCCTCCGCTTCGTCCTGGACCTTTGACGAAGCGCTCCACCCGTCATCGATCGGTTCTCGGGTCTGACACATCGCCGCGCCCAGCCCAACATGTCGCCACCCGGGCGCGGGAGCGCCTTCCAGCTGATCACGTCACCGATTGTCCTGTCGTGTGCGTGGTAGATCGTCGAGTCGTTGTCGCGCGAGTCGGTCGAGCAGCTCCGGGAGAGCACCCGGCGGCGTCTGGCCCGCGAGATGCCTGCGGCACTCTAAGACGACGTTTTCGATGACGGCGAACGTGTGACGATCCTCGTAGACCGCAAACAGCCGCTCAAGGGCGTCGGCATAGGAATCAGCGCTCACGACGTCATTGTGGTCCCCCGCCCGTCGTGTCCCCTCAAGGCGGACGGCGACACCCAGGTCTGCACTCTTACCAGGAACGGCATCCGCGCGACCAACGAGGCTCAGGCCCGCCTGTCGACGGTCAGCTTCAGCAGGTCGACGCGAATCGCTGACCGGTCATCGATCCCCTTGCGGTGACGGTGTTGATCTCGGCCGAGTCCACAGCTGGGGCCCGTTTCGGGAGCAGCAGGACGTTCCGCTT
>JBBQFE010000263.1:0-5011 GCA_038321605.1 Mycobacteriales bacterium
AAGTCCAGTGCGGTGAGCTCCGGTGCTGCGAGCTCGAATCGGATCTCAGCTGCAGCGGCTCCTTCAGGATTGCCGGTAGCGGGCGCGGTCGGCCGCGCCACCCAGGTGATCACCGTCGCGGCCAGCGGCCAGGGCGCGACCCGCGCGACCTTGCGGGCCTGGAACCTCACGCCCAACGGGTGGCGTCAGACCGGTCCCGCCGTGCCGGCGTGGCTCGGAGCGGGCGGACTGACCGACCACGCCAGCGAAAACTTCGACGGCACCCCGATCGGTAGCTTCGCCCTTACCCAGGCCTTCGGCAACAATCCGGATCCGGGAACGGCGTTGCCCTATTTCCAGGACACCAGGGAGGATTGGTGGTCCGGCGACAGCACCAGCGCCACCTACAACACCCACCAGCGATGCCCGGCCAGCGCCTGCAGTTTCGATACCTCGGTGAGTGAGAACCTCTACGACGCCGGTTGGGTCTACGGCTACGCCGTGGTGATCGACTACAACACCGATCCGGTGCAGCCCGGGCGCGGAAGTGCCTTCTTCCTGCATGTGACGCAGAACGAACCGACGCAGGGCTGTGTCTCGATCCCTCAGGCGGACCTGCTGCGGCTGCTGCGGTGGCTCACGCCTTCAGCGCACCCGCGGATCCTGATGGGTGTCGGGTGAGCTGATCGACGTCAGTCGCTGGCGGTGTCCCAGGTGAAGCGATGGGTGCGGATGTCGAAGTAGGGGAACGACTCAACCGTCGCCACGCCGTACATCGGGCGGATCTGCAGGTTGATCACCTCGAAGAGTTCCCCCATGTCCTCACAGACCACCTCGGCGAAGACGTCGTATGCGCCGCCGGTCACCACGACGTAGATGACCCGGGGGATGGTGCCCAGAGCGTCGGCGACCGCGAGTGCGTCGCCGGAGACCTTGATCCCCACCAGCGCCATCACCGGCAGGCCCAGCGCCAAAGGATCGGTCACCGCGACGATCTGCACGACACCGCCCTCGATCAGCCGTTGTACGCGCTGCCGGACCGCCGGCGCGGACAGGCCGACGGCGGGTGCCAGCTCCGCGTACGACGCGCGCCCGTCGCGCTGGAGCAGACCGATCAGTTGATGGTCGATGTCGTCCAGAGGTATTCGCGTGATGTGCGGCTGCGGCTGTCGAGGGTGTTGAGACGTCACGCCGACGAACCTAGCCCCACCAGCTCCCGGACCGCAGCTTCGAAGAGCGAGATGTGCAGCTCGACGTCGGCCGGCGTCGTCGTCGGGCAGATCAGTGCCATGTTGTGGAACGGGGTGAGCAGCACGCCCCGGTTTGCCAGGTACAGGTGGAAGTACTCGTCGAGAAGCGGATCCGCCGCTGCTGCCGAGCTGTTGCCGTCGACGGGTGCCGGGGTGGTGAACCTGAACTCGGCGCGGGCCCCGAGTTGGGTGATGGTCCACGGCAACCGGTGCTCTGCGATGACAGCGCGGATCGCGTCGGTGTAGCGGGTGGACAGCGCGATCATGTGCTCGAACGCGGCCGCCGTGAGCACTTCGGACAGCGTCGCGCGCATGGCGGCGGTCGACAGGGCGTTGCCGGCCAGAGTTCCGCCGACGCCGCCGACATCGTCGATATCGGCATCGCCCTGAGACACCAGCGCCGTGACCCGATCCGCGATGGCAGCGGTGATTCCGTAGGCGCCGCAGGGGATTCCGCCACCGATCGACTTTCCGATCACCAGGATGTCGGGTTCCAGCGACTCGGTACCGGTCATCCCTGACGGCCCGGCCGAGATCGTGTGGGTCTCGTCGATCAGTAGCAGCGCGCCGTACTGGCGTGCCAGGTTCGCCACGCCGTCGAGAAAGCCCGGCTCCGGCAGCACGATGCCGATGTTCGTCAGCGCAGGTTCGGTGACGACCACCGCGATATCCCCGTGTCGAAGTGCAGCCTCCACCGAGGCCAGGTCGTTGAACTGGGCCACCCGGGTGGTCGTCGTCGGGTCGATGGCGGGTCCGACATTGCCCGGTCGCGAACGCGGCTGGCCGTCTTCGTCCAGGACCACGAAGGTCTCATCGACACTTCCGTGGTAGCAGTAGGAGAAGACCAGAATCCTGGGTTTGCCGGTGACCAGCCGAGCCAGTCGGATCGCCCACCGGTTCGCGTCCGTGGCCGACAAAGTGAAGGACCACAGCGGCAGCTTGAAGCGGCGAGTGAGCTCCGCGCCTACCCACTCGGCATCTTCGGTCGGCAGCATCGCAGTGATGCCACCCCGGTCGATGGCCCGGTCGCGGATGGCCGCCGACACTGCGACGGGGGAGTGCCCGGCCATGGCACCGGTGTCACCGAGGGCGAAGTCGGCGTAGCTCAAGCCGTCCACGTCGATAACCCGGGCCTTCTCGGCCCGATCGAGGTCGAGCGGAAATCCCCCGGACCACTTGGTCATCCAGGTCATCGGAACCCGCCCGACCAGGTGGGTTGCCTGCTGGAAGTTCTCCCGCGACCGTGGGTGGTTGCTCGCGTATTGCTGGCGCTCCGTGTTCACCAGCTCCGATAGCCGACTGCGGGAGATCTCGAAGTGGCTGGCGACGTCCGGTTCCGCGGTCATATGCCGAGTATTACCACGTTTCTGTTGCTAATCAAGGTGGTGGCGACTGATTCGAAACCCGCGCCGGTGCCACGACACCTCGCACCTCACCGAGCCCGATCCGGCTGCCACCCGGCCCGGGCGCCGTTGCGGTGAGCACCACCTCGTCACCGTCGTGCAGGAATCGGCGCGTGGTGCCATCCGGCAGGCTGAGCGGCGTGGCGCCGTTCCACGTCAGCTCCAGGAGGCAGCCGAGTTCATCCGGGTGCGGGCCGCTCACGGTGCCTGAGCCGTACAGGTCGCCGGTACGCAGGCTGGCGCCGTTCACGGTGAGATGCGCCAGCATCTGTGCGGCCGTCCAGTACATCCCGGCGAAGGGCGGCTGCGAGATCAGCTGACCGTTGAGGTGCACTTCGAGGCGCAGATCCAGATTCCATGAGCCCGGCGAATCAGGACGTGCTGCGTCGTCACCGGGTACGCCGGAACCTGACAGGTACGGCAGCGGCGCGGGGTCCTGGGGCACGGGCGGCACCCGGGCGTGGGTCAGGGCCGACAGCGGTGTCACCCAACCAGAGATCGAGGTGGCGAAGGACTTGCCCAGGAACGGGCCGAGGGGCACGTACTCCCAGAATTGGATGTCCCGTGCGGACCAGTCGTTGAGCAGCACCACGCCGAACACGTGCTGGTCGAAGTCGGCCAGCGGGACCGCCCGACCCAACTCGGACCCGACGCCGACCACGAAACCGACCTCCGCCTCCAGATCAAGCCGGTCCGTCGGAGCAAACTCCGTCTCCACCGGATCGGTGGCCGGCTCGGCCGGGCGCTGACCGCAGGGCCGAACGACCGGAGTACCGGACACCACCACCGTGCCGGCCCGGCCGTGATACCCGATCGTCAGATTCTTCCAGTTCGGTGGCAACAGGGCCGCGCCCTTACGGAAGATCCTTCCGACGTTGGAGGCGTGATTCTCCGAGGCGTAGAAGTCCACGTAGTCGGCAACGGTGAACGGCAGCACCACCTCGACTGCGGCAAGGTCGATCAGTGCCGGTTCGACGATGTCGCGGTGACGTTCGTCGGTGAGCCAGTCCGTGACGGCGAGACGGATCGCGCGCCAGCTGTCCGGACCGGCGGCCAGCAGCCGATCCAGGTTCGGGCAATCGAACAGCTGTGCGTGCTCTGGCGAGAGTTTTCCGCAGACCTGATGCAGCGGCAGCACCGCATCACCGATCCGGACGGCCGGGCTACTGGGGCCGCTCCCGCCCTTGATGGTTATCGCGCCGTAGGCGAGAGAGTCGATCCCGAAAGGATGGTCGGGATCGATGGTCAGCCAGCTCATGCCCGCCCGCCGGCCCAGCTCCAGGCGTACCGACCGTCGTCGCAGGCGCGGCCCGCCTCACCCAGTTCCAGTGGACGGAAGGTGTCGACCATCACCGCCAGTTCGTCGAAGTAGTCGACTCCGATGCTGCGCTCGTAGGCGCCGGGCTGGGGTCCGTGCGAGTGCCCGCCCGGGTGCAGCGAGACCGATCCCTGACCGATGCCGGACCCCTTACGTGCCTCGTAGTCCCCGCCGCAGTAGAACATGACCTCGTCCGAATCGACGTTGGCGTGGTAGTAGGGCACGGGTATCGACAACGGGTGGTAGTCGACCTTTCGGGGCACGAAGTTGCAGATCACGAAGTTCGTCGCCTCGAAGACCTGATGCACCGGCGGTGGCTGGTGGACCCGGCCGGTGATGGGTTCGAAGTCGGCGACGTTGAAGGCATACGGGTAGAGGCAGCCGTCCCAGCCCACCACGTCGAACGGGTGGTGCGGCAAAGAATGGATCGAACCGCCGATGCCGCCCGGACGCCCGGAGTCGCGATGCTTGACATAGACCTCGATACCGTCCGGCTGCTCGCAATCGTGCCCACCCGTAACCACCAGCGGCGCCGTCACCGGGCGCAGATCTCTCTCGCAGTAGGGCGCGTGTTCCAGGAGTTGGCCATACTTGGAGAGGTAGCGCCTGGGTGGCGCGATGTGGGAGTTTGCCTCGATGCAATAAGCCTTCACGGGCGCCGGTCCGGTAGGCACCCAACGGTGGGTGGTGGCCCTCGGCAGGATCAGGTAGTCGCCTGGACCAACGTCGAGGGCGCCGAAAACCGTCTCGACCGTCGCGGTGCCGGCCTCGAGGTAGATGCACTCGTCACCGATCGCGTTGCGGTACAGCGGGGACTCCGTACCCGCCACGACGTAGCTGATGCGCACATCGGGGTTGCCCAGCAGCAGGCGACGGCCGGTGACGACGTCACAGGATTCGGGTGGCACGTCGGCGAACAGCTGGGGCAGCACCAGATGTCGAGGTAGCAGCGGGCTGTTGGACACCATGGTCTGATCGGGGAGCGTCCAGGGCTGCGCAGACAACAGGGCGGAGGGGATGTTGCGGTGATAGAGCAACGAGGAATCGGACGAGAAGCCCTC